>NZ_JASATQ010000045.1:0-43907 GCF_038440415.1 Sphingomonas sp. OTU376
CCTTCGGGGGGGGCCCTGACCAGCATCCTCATCGCCTGCCTCGAATTTGCCGGAGCCCCGGAATGACTCGCCTCGACAACAGCCGCATCATCAAGCCCGCCACCGGCACGGAGCGCAGCGCCAAGAGCTGGCTCACCGAAGCGCCGCTGCGCATGCTGATGAACAACCTCCACCCCGACGTCGCCGAGCGGCCCGAGGAGTTGGTCGTCTATGGCGGCATCGGCCGCGCGGCCCGCGACTGGGAGAGCTATGACAAGATCGTCGCCGCGCTGCGCGATCTCGAGGCCGACGAGACGTTGCTGATCCAGTCGGGCAAGCCGGTCGGCGTGTTCCGCACCCACGAGAACGCCCCCCGCGTCCTCCTCGCCAATTCCAACCTCGTGCCGCATTGGGCGACCTGGGAGCATTTCAACGAGCTCGATCGCAAGGGGCTGGCGATGTACGGCCAGATGACCGCCGGCTCGTGGATCTATATCGGCACCCAGGGCATCGTGCAGGGTACGTACGAGACCTTCGCCGAAATGGCCCGCCAGCATTATGGCGGCAGCCTGAAGGGCCGCTGGCTGCTCACGGCCGGCCTTGGCGGCATGGGCGGCGCGCAGCCGCTAGCGGCGGTGATGGCAGGCGCTTCCTGCCTCGCGATCGAGTGCCAGCCGAGCCGCATCGAGATGCGCCTGCGCACCGGCTATCTCGACCGCGCGGCCGAGAGCATCGACGAGGCACTGGAGATCATCCGCTGCGCCGACAAGCCGGTCTCGGTCGGCCTGCTCGGCAACGCGGCGGAGCTGCTGCCCGAGATGTTCGCGCGCGGCATTCGCCCCGACCTGCTCACCGACCAGACCAGCGCGCATGACCCGATCAACGGCTATCTGCCCGTCGGCTGGACCGTCGCCGAATGGATCGAGAAGCGCGAGCGCGATCCCGAGGGTGTGGCCAAGGCCGCCAAGGCATCGATGGCGCAGCATGTGAAGGCGATGCTCGACTTCCACGCCGCCGGAGTGCCGACGGTCGATTACGGCAACAACATCCGCCAGGTCGCGCTGGACGAGGGCGTGACCAATGCCTTCGACTTCCCCGGCTTCGTCCCCGCCTATATCCGCCCGCTCTTCTGCCGCGGGATCGGTCCGTTCCGCTGGGCGGCGCTCTCGGGCGATCCCGAGGACATCGCGAAGACCGATGCCAAGGTGAAGGAGCTGCTGCCTGACAACGCGCATCTCCACAACTGGCTCGACATGGCCGCCGAGCGCATCCACTTCCAGGGCCTGCCCGCCCGCATCTGCTGGGTCGGCCTGGGCGACCGCCACCGGCTCGGCCTTGCCTTCAACGAGATGGTGGCCAGCGGCGAACTCAAGGCCCCGATCGTGATCGGCCGCGACCATCTCGACAGCGGATCGGTCGCCAGCCCCAATCGCGAGACCGAGGCGATGCAGGACGGATCGGACGCAGTCTCGGACTGGCCGCTGCTCAACGCCCTGCTCAACACCGCATCGGGCGCGACCTGGGTGTCGCTCCATCACGGCGGCGGCGTCGGCATGGGCTATTCGCAGCATGCCGGCATGGTCATCGTCGCGGACGGAACGCCGGAAGCCGCGGCCCGGCTCGAGCGCGTGCTGTGGAACGACCCCGCGACCGGCGTGATGCGGCATGCCGACGCCGGCTACGTCGAGGCTTTGGACTGTGCGCGTGAGAAGAGGCTCAAACTGCCCGGTATCTTGTAGGCAGTCCTTCTTTCCGGAAACGGAGAGACTGGAGGCGGGCCGTGCTGCAACCAGGGTCCGCCTCTGGCAACCCCGTCATGCTGAACCTGTTTCAGCATCCAAGGAACCGCGAAGGAGATCGCCGGTGCGAGCATTTGACCCTGAAACAAGTTCAGGGTGACGATGGAATGGCCAGGTTAGCCCTCAAATTTCCACGAAGCGCCCGGCTTCGCGGTCCTTCACCACCTTGCCCGCTTCGAACACGGTGCCATTCATCGTGATGTAGACGCCGGGCTGCGCGACCTGGACGGTGGCGAAGGCCATGCCCAGGTTGAAGGTGGCATCGCTCTCGGCGAAGCGCGCCGGCGCCAGCGCGCCGACCAGCACGATCGTCTTGCCCGGAATGCCGGCAAGCGCCCTGGCGGTCTCGGTCATCGTGTCGGTGCCGTGCGTGATGACGATGCGCTCCGCATCCGACGCGGCGACACGGGCAGCGATCGCCGCGCGGTCGGCATCGTCCATCTCCAGGCTGTCCTTGCGCATCACTTCGTCGATCTCGAAGGGATGCAGCACCCGGCCCAGCTCGAACAGCCGCGTCACCATTGTGCCGACGATCGTGTACTGGCTCGAGGCGTCGAAATACTGCTTGTCGATGGTGCCGCCGGTGGTGAGCACGAGAATGGGCTGCTGGGTCATGCGCGGCCCCTTACGCCGGTTCGCCTCTCGGGGAAACCTGCACGGTTGGACAAAATGCCCATCCCCTTCGACGCATTCCGGACGTGACAGGCGGCGGCGAAGCGAATAGCCCGGTCCTCCATGGGGGCATGGCGCGTCTTCCTGAAGGAGCATCGCTGGCTGGCATTGTGGCTGATCGCCACGGCGCTGGCGGCGAAGGCGCTCGTGCCCGCCGACTATATGCTCGGTGAAACCGGCGGCAAGACGCTCACCATGGTGATCTGCGACGGCAGTGGGCCCGCGACCATGACCGTCGACATCCCGATGGACCCCGATCACGCCAAGCCCAGTGACGGCGGCAAGCAGGATTGCGCCTGGTCGGGACTCGGCCATGCCATGCTCGGCGGCGCCGATCCGGTGCTGCTGCTCGCCGCGCTCGCCTTCCTGCTCGCACTCGGCTTCGCACCCGTCGCCACGCCAGCACCACGCCGCCGCGCTTTTGCCCAGCCGCCTTCGCAAGGACCGCCCTCGCTCGCCTGAACCCTTGGTCCTTCCTCGTTCAGGTGAGTTTTCATGTCTTCTTGTCGTCGCGCGCGCATCGCCGCGCTGCCGCTGTTCTGCATTGCCGGTCCCGCCCTCGCCCAGGAGGCGCAGGACGAACCTTCCATCCTCGTGGTCGGTCAGAAGGACGCGCCGATCAGCATCGATCCGCGCGGGCTCTCGGTGAGCATGGGCGAGGCGCAGTTCGCCGGCGTCAACGCACAGAATGTCGAGGACCTGATGAAATACGCGCCCGATTTCTTCGTGCGCAAACGCTATGCCGGGGACTCGAACGGCGTGCCGGGCTTTCGCGGCACCCATTCGATGCAGAGCGCCCGCGCGCTGGTGATGGTCGACGGGTTCGTGGTGTCGAACTTCCTCGGCAACAGCTTCGCCTTCTCGCCCAAATGGGGGGTGGTCGGCCCCGGCGAGGTTGAGCAGTTCGACGTGGTGTATGGCCCCTATTCGGCGCGCTACTCGGGCAATTCGATGGGCGGCATCGTCAACATCACCACCCGCTCGCCGGAGAAAACCGAAGCCTTCGCGACCGTACAGGGGCTGGCCGAGCCCTATGACCAGTACGGCACCCACGCGACCTATTGGGGCTGGTCGGGCGAGGCCGGCCTGGGCTGGCGGCAGAAGGACGGGCCGTGGTCGGCACGGCTCTCCGGGCGCCATTTCCGCAACGATGGCCAGCCGATGAGCTGGTATGGTCTCACCCCGGCAACCGGCGCCCCCGGCACCGTGGTGACCGGCGCGATCGTCGATACGGGCCAGGCGATTCCCAATTCGCCCGGCCGGCCGACCAGCCCGATCTTCGCGGCGCAGAGCCCGGCGCGGACGACGCAGGACCAGGCCAAACTGCGCATCGGCTATGACGGCACCTCGGGCATCACCGGCGAAGCGCTGCTGGCCTATTGGCACAATGTCGACGCGCAATATGCGCCCGACTGCTATCTGCGCGACGCCGCCGGCAACAAGGTTTGCGAAGGCAGGGTGACCACGCTCGGCCAGAGCTGGACGGCGTCCGGCGCGCGCTGGTCGCGCACGGTGCGCGACGAGTTCCTCGCCGGCGCCAAGCTCACCGCCCCGATCGCGCCGGACGTGACCGCGAAGCTCAACTTCTCGACCTACCAGATCGCCCGCTCGGACGGCTTCACTTCGGCAAGCTGGACGGCGGGTGCGAACAATGGCGCGGGCACGCTGGCGCGCCAGGGGCCGACCGGCTGGTACACCGCCGAGCTTTCGGTCGACGGCCGCACCGGCGCGTTCGAGCTTGCGGGCGGCGCCAGCGCCAATCTCTACCAGACCGACCAGACCAACTACACATTGCCGGTGTGGCGCGGCGATGGCGGCCGCGCCTTCTCCACCCGCACCCATGGCAAGACCCGGCTGCTCGCCGGCTGGGCCGAGGGGCGGCTACGCGCTGAGGCGCTGGTCTTCACCCTCGGCGCGCGGCTGGAGAACTGGCGGGCGTTCGACGGCGGGCTTGGGCGGCTCGGAACTGGCGGGGTCCCGGTCACCAATAGCTATGCCGCGCGCAGCGACACCGCGTTCGATCCGAAATTCTCTGTCGAATGGCATGGGCAGGCGACCAGCGTGCAGCTCAGCCTGGCCGAGGCGACGCGCTTCCCGACGGTGGGCGAGCTGTTCCAGGGCAGCCTCAATGGCGATGGCAGCTTCAACCCGAACAGCTTCGATCCGAACCTCAAGCCCGAGCGCTCGCGCGACGCCAACCTGCTCGTCGCGCATGACTTCGGCGGGCTGAAGCTCACCGGCTCGGCCTTCTGGCAGCGGGTTGAGGACACGATCTTCGCGTTCACCGGCTTCAACCAGAACGGGATCACCACCTCGAGCTTCAAGAATATCGACACGACCCGCCAAGTCGGACTCGAGCTGATCGCCGAGGCACGCGATGTCGGCGTGGCCGGCCTGGATATCGACGCCAATGCCGCCTGGATCGACTCGAAGACCGTGCGCAACGACAGCGCGCCGGCGGCCGAGGGCGTGCAGTTCCCGCGCATCCCGCGCTGGCGGCTCAACGCTAACATCCGCTATCAGGTGACCCCGCGCGTGCTGGCCTCGCTCGGCATGCGCTATGCTACCCGGCCCAATACCGACCTTTTCGGCACCCAGCGCGGCGACACGTTCGGCTATACCTCGGAGCTGTTCGCGCTCGATGCCAAGGTGAACTGGAAGATGACCGACAATTTCCGGCTGAGCGCAGGCGTGGACAATATCACCAACAACAAGGCGTGGGTGTATCACCCCTATCCCCAGCGCAGCGTCCTGGTCGAAGCGGGGTGGACGCTGTGAGCGACGGGACCGTCCGCCACGAACGCTGGTTCCGCGCGGTGTGGCGCTGGCATTTCTATGCCGGGCTGTTCTGCCTGCCCTTCATCCTGTGGCTGTCGGTCACCGGCGGCATCTATCTATTCAAGCCGCAGATCGAAGGCTGGCTCTATGCGCCCTACACCCATGTCGCGACGCCCGGCCGCTCGATACTCGCCCCCGAGCAGATCGTCGCGGCCGGCACGGCGGCGGTGCCCGGCGCGGTGCTGCACAAATACGTCCTGCCCGAAGCGCCGGACGACGCCGTCCAGCTGCTCGTCGGCGCCGGCGCGGAAGAAACGCGTGTCTGGGTGCATCCCCAGAGCGGGCAGGTGCTCAAGGCCGTGCCCGAGGAAGACCGTTTCATGCGCGTGGTTTTCCGCCTACATGGCGAGCTGCTCGCCGGCAAATGGGGCTCGGCCCTGGTAGAGATCGCCGCCTGCTGGACGATCGTGATGCTCTTCACCGGCCTGTTCCTCTGGTGGCCGCGCGGCCGCAAGGGCAAGGGGCTGGGCGGCATCCTCTGGCCGCGCCTCAGGGGCGGCAGGCGGATCTTCTGGCGTGACCTGCACGCGGTGATCGGGCTGTGGGTGTCGATCGGCGCGATCTTCCTGATCGTCTCCGGCCTGCCCTGGGCAGAGAACTGGGGCGACTATCTCAAGCAAGTGCGCATCGCGACCGGCACCGCTGCCGTCCGCCAGGACTGGTCCGCCGGATCCGAGGCCGATGCGGCGGCACGTGCCGATCTCGACAAGGGCGTCCGCGCGATGCTCGACGAGCATGCCGAGCATCACGGCATGACCATGGCGCATGTCGCTCCCAAGGGCCCGGCGCTCGACCGGGTGGTGGCCAAGGCCATGACGCTCGGCCTCGCCGCCACCGCCGAAGTCAGCCCGCCCACCAGGGCAGGAGGCCGCTGGCTGGTCCAGTCCCAGGCGGAAGATCGCACCCGCCGCGTCTCCGTCGAGATCGGCGACGACGGCGCGGTGATCGGATCGCAGGGCTTTGGCGACCGCCACTGGATCGATCGCGCGGTCGGCTTCGGCGTCGCGGTGCACGAAGGCGCCTGGCTGGGGCTGCTCAACCAGCTCGTGAACCTGCTTGTGCTGGTCGGGCTGGTGCTGCTGGCAGTGTCGAGCGCCGTGCTGTGGTGGCGCAGACGTCCCCAGGGAGTGCTGGGCGCGCCCACTCCCAAGGATCCGTTGCGGCACAGCTGGGCGCTGGTGGGACTCACGATCCTGCTCGGCGTGCTGATGCCGCTGTTCGGCATCACCCTCGCCCTCGCTACCGCCTTCGACCAGCTCATGCGCCGACTCGCTCCGCCGGCTGCCCGCTGGCTGGGCCTGCGCCGCCTCTCTAAATTGTAACCTTCCCGACACGGCCGGGACACGTGCGTTCCGGCAAAACCTGTCTCACGGTCGGCGAGCGGCCGGTGAAACAGGAGGCCTGAAGATGTCCAATCCCCGCATCGCAATCGCACTTCTGGCGCTGGCCACGCTCGTCTCCGGCTCGGCCGCCTGGTCGACCGCCGATGCACGGCTGTCGAACCACACCCCGAGGGTCGCAACCAGGAACTGAGCCAGTTCCGGCATCGCCCGACACTCCCTGTTCCGGACGATGCCAGCGGGTGCGGGCAACCCTCTTCAGCCTGCACCCGCAACCCTGAACGGCCGGCGCGTCTCCCCTTCGCGCCGGCCGTTTTGCTTTGCCGAAATCGTCCACATGACAGGAAGTTAATGCCGCGGGCAGGTCCGGGAAGGACTGGCGGGGTTAACCAGACAGCGCTGGCCATATCCGCGTTCATGGCCGGCAAACCAGCGGCGCCCGGTCCTCCTGCACTCCTCGGGCCGGGCGTCGCACCACCAGACATTGCAATCAGGGCACAGAGGCGATGGAACGTCCGATCTTCTTCGACGCAAGCGGCAAGCGAAACCGCTGGACGATGCGCGCCTTCTTCGCGCTCCTGCTGGTGATCGTGCTGGCCGCCGGTGCGTTCGCGATGACGCTGGTCCGCGTGCCCACCCCGGGCCCACTTGCCATGGCGATGGAGCATCCCCAGCCCCGTTCGCTGAAGCAGCAGGCCAATCACTTGCGCCACAGCTTCGCTTCCTGGCTGCCGCGCGGCAAGGCGCATGCGTCGAGCGCGCCGCTCTCCGTCGGCTTCTACGTGCCTTGGGACGATGCCAGCCGCGCCTCCCTCCGCCGCCACGTGAACGACCTCGATTGGGTCGTGCCGTCGCTCTACAGCGTCACCGGCGCGCAGCACGCAATCGCCGTCACCCCCGATCCCCAGTTCGATACGATCATCGCCGGCGCCAGCAGGCGCCCCAAGGTGCTGCCGATGGTGCAGAACGCCACCGGCGACAATTGGGACAGCGCCGGCGCCGCCGCGCTGCTGCGCGATCCCAAGGCGCGCGCCGCCTTCCTCGACAGTCTCCAGCGCACCCTGGTCGCCCGCAAGGCGGACGGCGCCGTGTTCGACTTCGAGGAGCTGCCCACCGCCGCCCAGCCCGGCTATCTCGCGCTGCTGCGCGACGCGCATGCCCGCTTCGCCGCGGCGAAGATGAGCGTCTCCGTCACCGTCCCCGCCCAGGACGACGACTGGAACATGAAGGCCTATGCCGCCGCGACGGACAAGCTGATCCTGATGGATTATGACGAGCACGCGCCCGTCACCGCGCCCGGCCCGATCGCCAGCCAGGCCTGGTTCGTCAACCAGATGAACGCCGCGCTCACCCAGGTTCCGGCCGACAAGCTGATCGTCGGCATCGCCAACTATGGCTATAACTGGACCGCCCCCGGCAAGGCCGATCCGATCTCGATCGAAGAGGCCTGGCTGATCGCGCACGACAGCGACGCCACCGTCACCTTCGACAAGGCGAGCGGTAACCAGAGCTTCGCCTATGAGGAGAACGGCACCGAGCACACCGTGTGGATGGCCGACGCCACCACCGCCTGGAACCAGCTGCGCGCCGCCAATATCAAGGGCGTCGGCGGTGTCGCGCTGTGGCGCCTGGGCTCGGAAGACTCGAACTTCTGGCCCGCCCTTGCCGCCGCGCATTCGGGCAAGATCCCCGATCTGCGCCGGATCGAGGCAGTTGGCGACGTCGACGTCGAGGGCTCGGGCGAGATCCTGCGCATCACCAGCACGCCGAGCGTGGGTGCCCGCACCATCGTCCAGAACCCGAACGGCCTGATCGTCGACGAGACCTTCCAGTCGCTGCCCACGCCCTATGTCGTCACCCGCACCGGCTATATGCCCGGCAAGGTCGCGCTGACCTTCGACGACGGCCCCGATCCGGACTGGACGCCCAAGATCCTCGACATCCTGAAGGCCAAGCAGGTCACCGGCACCTTCTTCATGATCGGCGAGAATGCGATGGCCGAGCCGTTCCTCGTCCGCCGCGTCGTCGACGAAGGCAATGAGATCGGCAGCCACACCTTCACCCACCCGAACCTGGCGCTCGCCTCAGCGCGCGGCACAAGGATCGAGCTCAACGCCACCCAGCGCCTGCTCGAAGCCTATACCGGCCGCTCGGTCCGCCTGTTCCGCGCGCCCTATTTCGGCGACGCTGAGCCGACCACCGCGGACGAACTGATCCCCGCGCTCACCGCGCAGCGCGCCGGCTACACCAATGTCGGCCTGCACGTGGACCCGAACGACTGGCAGCGCCCGGGCACCGACGAGATCGTCAACACCGTGCTGCGCGAAGTGGAGGCCGGCAATTACGAGCAGTCCGGCCAGATCATCCTGCTGCATGACGGCGGCGGTGATCGCTCGCAGACCATCGCCGCGCTGCCCCGCATCATCGATGCGCTCCGGGCGAAGGGCTATCAGTTCGTCCCCGTCTCGCAGCTCGCCGGCCTCACCCGCGACCAGGTAATGCCCGAAGTGAAGGGCGCCGATCTTGCCGCGGTGCGCACCGATGTCGGCATCTTCCTCGTCGCCGCGATCATCGGCTTCGCGCTGAAGTGGCTGTTCTTCGTCGCGATCGCGCTCGGCATCGCCCGCGCCCTGGTCCTCGCCGCGCTGGCGGTGAACGGCAACCGCAGGAAGAACCGCCCGGTCGCTCCCGCGATCGATCTCGGCCGCTTCGTCTCGGTGCTGATCCCGGCATATAACGAGGCCAAGGTGATCGAGAATTCGATCCGCCGCGTGCTCGCCAGCGAACAGGTCAATGTCGAGGTCATCGTGCTCGACGACGGCTCGAATGACGGCACCAGCGATGTGGTCCGCAACGCCTTCTCCGCCGAGCCGCGTGTCAAGCTGCTCACCCTGGAGAATGGCGGCAAGGCTCGCGCGCTCAACAAGGGGCTGGAGATCGCCCGCGGCGACATTGTCATCGCGCTCGATGCCGATACCCAGTTCGAGCCGCTGACCATCGCCCGCCTCGCCCGCTGGTTCGAGGATGACGAGATCGGCGCGATCGCCGGCAACGCCAAGGTCGGCAACCGGGTCAACCTGGTCACCCGCTGGCAGTCGGTCGAATATGTCACCTCGCAGAATCTCGAGCGGCGCGCACTCGCCAGCCTCGATGCGATCATGGTCGTCCCCGGCGCGGTCGGCGCGTGGCGCAAGGCGGCGCTGGACGATGTCGGCGGCTATCCGGTCGACACGCTGGCCGAGGACCAGGACCTGACCATCGCGATCCAGCGCAAGGGCTGGCGGGTCGGCTATGACATCGACGCGGTCGCCTGGACCGAGGCGCCCGAGAGCTTCGGCGCGCTCGCCAAGCAGCGCTTCCGCTGGGCGTTCGGCACGCTCCAGTGTCTGTGGAAGCACCGCGCGATCCTGCGCACCCGCAAGCCCGCCGGCCTCGCGCTGGTCGGCATTCCCCAGGCCTGGGTTTTCCAGATCGCCTTCGCGCTGATCTCGCCGCTGATCGACGCCGCACTGCTCGTCTCGATCCTCGGCACCGCGCTCAGGGTCTACCAGCATGGCTGGGCGCAGACCGAGAGCGACGTGATCCGCATGGGGATCTACTGGGTGTCGTTCATGGCGATCGACTATCTGTGCGGCTGGATCGCGTACCGGATGGAGAAGCGCGAGAAGCGCTATCCGGGCCTGCTGCTGCTCGCCCAGCGATTCGTCTATCGCCAGCTGATGTACTGGGTGGTGATCCGCGCCGTCGCCAACGCGCTGCGCGGACCCTGGGTCGGCTGGGGCAAGCTGGAGCGCAGCGGCCGGGTGGAAGCCCAGGCCGTGGCCGAGCCGGAAGCCAAGGTGGAAACCCGGACCCCGGTCGCCGCCGAGTGAAGGGGCCGCCGCAGGAGCATCACAGCCAGTACATGCTCGACGAGCGTGCCTGCCGGATGATCTGCCCGATCGCCGCCGCGATGGTCGGCGTCTGCCTCACCGCGATCGGCATCCTCCGGGTGGTGATCGCGGTGCGCAAGGCCAATACGCTGGCCGACGACATGCTGGCGCTCGATTCGGTGCTGTTCCTGATCGCGACGCTGACCAGCTATTTCGCGATCCGCCACGGGCCGGCCAAGCGCCTGCACGAGCTGGAGCGGATCGCCGACGTGACCTTCATCGCGGCCATGTCGCTGATGACGGTGGCGGCACTGGTGATCACCTACGCGCTGGCGGTGTGACCCTATTCTCTCTCCCGCAAGCGGTAGAGGGACTGGCGCTTAGAACCGCAACACCGCCCGCAGCCCCGGACCGGCATCCTCCAGCGCGAAGCTCCCCTGGTGCAGCCGCGCCACCGCCTCGACCAGCGACAGCCCCAGGCCGGACCCGGCAATATGCCGCGCCGGATCGAGCCGCCCGAAGCGGCTCAGTGCCTCAGCGCGGCGCGCCTCGGGAATGCCCGGCCCGTCGTCCCCCACCGACAGCGAAACCCCGCCGCCTTCGCGCGCAGCTCTCACCGTTATCCGATGCCCGCCCTCGGCATATTTGGTTGCGTTCTCGATCAGGTTGCCCAGCGCCTGGCCGACCAGTTCGCGGTGCAGCGCCACGTGCAGGCCCGGCTCGGCCTCGACGGCGATCTCGAAGCCGCGATCCTCGGCCAGCGGACCATAGACTTCGGCCAGGTCCTCGAGCAGCGCGGCAATGTCGGTATCGACGAAGCGGTCGCGTCCGATCCCCGCCTCGGCCCGGCTGATCAGCAGCGCGGTCGAGAGCATGCCGAGCAAGGTCTCCGCCTCGCCCGAAACGCGCTCCAGCGCCGCCAGCGCGGTCTCGTCCTCGGTCTCGATGATCGCGCGCTCCAGCGCCACCTTGATCCGGGTGACCGGCGATTTGAGGTCATGCGCCAGCCCGTCGGTCATCATCCGCAGTTGCGAGACCAGCGCCTCGATCCGGTCGAGCATCGCATTGACCGACTGGCCCAGCGCATCGAACGCGTCGCCGCTGCCGTCGATCGGCACGCGCCGACCTAGCCGGCCCTCGCCCACTTCGCGCGCGGTGCTCACCACGCCCTGGATCTGGTTGGAGAGCACCCTGCCGATCAGCAGCGCACTGAGCAGCGCGAAGATCACGCCGATCACCAAAGCCGCGGTGATCGCTTCCTCGTTCACCCGCGCCAGGCGCACGCTGGAACTGATGACGTGCCCCGCCAGCAGCAGCTCGCCATTGGGCAAGGTGGTGGAGGATACCCCCATCAGCTCCGCCCGGTCGCTGCCGGTGCGGTAGAGCTCGATCGCCTGCCAGTCGGTCCGCGCCGGGATCACCGTCGGCCAGTCGCCCAGATTGCCGCGGATCGGATCCTGCTTCGCGGTGGCGAGCAGGATCACCGGCGGGCTGGCATGCGCCTGCTCCAGCCGGGCATCGATCAGCCGTCGCAACCCCTCGTCCCCACCGGCCCGCCAGGCCGAGACCAGGTCGTCGCGCAGTTCGGCGACCAGCGTCTTCTGCTCGGCCGCCAGCGCGCGCTCGCTCGCCTGCTGGACAAACAGCAGGATGCCGCCGGTGACGATAAGCTGGACGAGGAAGGCGACGATCACGAAGCGCGCCGTAACCGAACGCGCCAGCTGCCCCAGGCGGAGCGTCATCTCAGGCCGCCGGGCCGAGCCGATAGCCGGCGCCACGGATCGTGTGGAGGATCGGCTCGCCGCCATCGTCCAGCTTCTTCCTAAGCCGGCTGATATGGACGTCGATCACATTGGTCCCCGGATCGAAATGATAGTCCCACACGCCTTCGAGCAGCATGGTGCGGGTAATCACCTGGTCCGGGTGGCGCAGGAAATATTCGAGCAGGCGAAACTCGCGCGGCTGCAGGTCGATCACCCGGGCGCCCCGCTTCACCCGCCGCGACAGCAGGTCCATCTCGAGGTCGCCGGAGTTGAGCTTGGTCACCGCGCCCTCGGCCGCCCCGCGCTTGCGCAGCAGCAAGCGCACGCGGGCGAGGAGTTCGGCAAAGGCGAAGGGCTTCACGAGATAGTCGTCGGCGCCCGAGGTGAGCCCGCCGACCCGGTCGTCAGGCGTGCCGAGCGCGGAGAGGATGATGACCGGAGTCTCGATCTTCGCGGCACGCAGCGCACCGAGCACGGCCATGCCGTCCATGCCCGGCAGCATGCGATCGAGCACGATCGCGTCGTAACTGCCGTCGCTGGCGAGGAACAGGCCGTCGCGCCCATTGTCGGCGCGGTCTACCGTGAACCCCTCTTCGGTCATTCCTTTGACGATGTACGCGGCGGTGGCCTCGTCATCCTCCACCAGCAGCAGCTTGTGCCCCATTCTCTCCACTCGCACTTCGCAAGAGCTTGAGATGGCGTAGCTGCTTTTGGTGGACCAAGTCGAGATATACCTCTGGATGACGGTCGTCACGCAGGTAACGCCGCGCCTGGTCGAGCGTGTCGATCCCGCGGCCATCGATCGCCACGATCGCGTCGCCCACTTCCATCCCGTCCTGCGCCGCCTCGCTGCCCGAGCGCAAGCTGGTGACGACCAGCCCGTGCGCAGCGCCGCTGGGGGTCTCTGCGGTGAAGCCGGGGAACATGTTGGCGCCGGTCTGTGCGGCGAAGACGTGGTTGATTCCCGATCGCCAGGCCCAGCCCAGGATCACCATGGCGCTGAGCGCGAAAGAGAGGACGAGGATCAGCACGAACCCGTCGGTCCCGCGCATCGCGCGGCCGGCGGTCCTGGCGTCTTCCCGGATTTCATTGGTGGTCATTTCGAGCATCGGGATGCCCGCCATAGGTCGGCAAGTCACGTTAAGCTTTGGTCATGATCCGGCCACTCCTTCGCGAACTGCGACAGGCTACACGGCGAGCAGTTTCAAGGAGTTCGCGCATGCGCCGTAGCCGCCGCAAGTTGAAGATCGCCCTGGTCGCCCTAGCGCTGGTGCTCGCCGGATTCACCGGCTTCCTGACCTATATCGGCTATTTCGGCGGCCCGGTCTTCTATGACATCGCCCCCACCAAACCCACGCCCCCGCATGCGCGCGGCCTGGCGGTGGTGCTGGTCTCGGGCGATATGGGCTTCAAGATCGGCATGGGGCCGGAGATCGCCAGGCGCTTCGCCGCAGAGGGCGTGCCCGTGGTGGGTGTCAGCTCGCTCGCCTATTTCCGCCAGCAGCGCAGCCCGGCCGAGGTCCAGGCGCTGATCGCCACCGCCGCGCGCCGCGCGCTCGCCTTCGGGCACGCTGACCGATTGGTGATGATCGGCCAGTCCTTCGGCGCGGACATGATGCATGTCGGCCTGACCGGCCTGCCCTCCGACCTGCGCGCCAGGGTGAAGGCCGTCGCGCTGGTGGTGCCCACCGACACCGTCTTCTTCCGCGCATCACCCAACGAGCTGTTCAACTGGGCCAAGCCCGATGCGATGGCGCTGCCTACCGGCCGCCAGCTCACCTGGGTGCCGACGCTCTGCGTGCAGGGCGTGGAAGAGACCGACAGCCTCTGCCCGAAGCTGACCCAGACCAATGTCCGCCGCATCGTGCTGCCGGGCGGGCACATGCTCCACCATGATCCGGACGCGCTGTTCAAGGCGCTCCACGCCGGCATCGCCAACATTACCAATATTTAGGTTTGGGATCACGCGGCGGACAGCCGCGCCTACCTAGAGCGGGCCGCGACAACGGACCAACAGAGGGACATTCGACATGCGCTTCGGCAAGATCCTGGCCGGCCTCGGCCTCGCCGCCACGGTGCTCGGCACCATGCAGGCCTCCGCCCAGGCTCCGGTCGCCGCCGCGACCGGCGTGATGGGCACCTGGGTCAATCCGCGCGGCACGGTGAAGGTGCAGACCGGCGCGTGCGGCGACAAATTGTGCGGCTGGGTGGTCTGGGCCAATGCCGAGGCGCAGAAGGACGCGAAGGATAGCGGCGTCGCCAAGCTGATCGGCACCGAACTGCTCCAGGACTATCACCCCACCGGCAACGGCAAGTGGCAGGGCCGGGTCTATGTCCCCGACATGGGCCAGACCTTCTACTCGAAGATCGAACAGCAGGGCCCGAACAGCCTGAAGATCAGCGGATGCATCCTGGGCGGCTGGATCTGCAAGTCGCAGGTCTGGCAGCGCGGCTGAGGGCCGACGCGATGCGCCCCGCCCACAAAACTGCGCTCCAGATCGGCGCCGTCATCGGCATCGTCGCGCTCGCCTTTGCGGCGCTGCACGGGCTGCTCCACGAGGTCCGCTGGCGCGACGTGCGCCACGCCTTCCACGCGATCGGTGCCTGGCAGGTCGCCGGCGCGCTGGCGCTGACCGTCGGCAGTTACCTGATGCTGACGCTGTACGACGTGCTGGCGCTGCGCATCATCGGCCGTCCGCTCCCCTATCGCACTGCCGCGCTCGCCTCCTTCACCAGCTACACGCTGAGCCATAACCTGGGCTTCGCGCTGCTTACCGGCGGTTCGGCACGCTATCGTGTCTACCATGCCGCCGGGCTCGACACCGCCGATGTGGTCAAGGTGATCGCCACCGCGAGCCTGACCTTCTGGTCGGGCGTGGTCGTCATGGCCGGCGCCGCGCTCGCGCTGCACGGCGGCGGGCTTGAGCTCGCCGGCGTCACCATCTCCGCCAGCGTCCAGCGCGCGATCGGCATCGCGATCCTCGCGACAACCCTGGGCGTACTCGCCGTGCTGCGCGCCAGGCCCCGCGACCTGCGCCTCGGGCGCTGGCACGCCCCGTTCCCCAGCCGGACGCAGGCGCTCGGTATGATCGCCACCTCGGCGGTCGACCTCGCGCTCGCCAGCGCCGCGCTGCTGATCCTCGTCCCCGGCGCCGGCCTCCACGCCTTCCCGGCCTTCTTCCTCGGCTATGCGCTGGCGATCATCGCCGCACTGGTCACCCATGTCCCCGGCGGCGTCGGCGTGTTCGAGGCGGTAATGCTCGCGGTGCTGCCGGGCGCCGACCCGTCGCGCATCCTCGCCGCGTTGATCCTCTACCGGCTGATCTACTATGTCCTGCCGCTGCTGGTCGCCGCCGCGCTGCTCGCGGTGCATGAGCGCCGCCAGCTGAAGAAGCCGCTCGCCGCGATCCGCGCGGTCGGTCTGGCGATGCATGGCCTCGCCCCCACCTTCCTCGCGGCACTGGTTTTCGTCGGCGGCATCGTGCTGCTTGTCTCGGGCTCGCTCCCCGCCATCCCCGCGCGCCTGCGCGACCTCCACGCCTTTGTCCCCCTGCCCTTTGTCGAGGCCTCGCACATCGCCGCCAGCCTGGCCGGCACCGCGCTGCTGCTGATCGCCCCCGCGCTCTATCGCCGTCTCGACGCCGCTTTCCTGCTCTGCCGCACGCTACTGCTCGCCGGCGCGCTGTTCTCGTTGATGAAGGGGGTCGATTATGAGGAAGCTGTGATCCTGCTGATCATCGCCGGCCTGCTCCAGCTGTCGCGCACCGCCTTCTACCGCAAGACAGCGCTCACCAGCGCACTCACCGGCCGCGCGCTCCTGTCCGTCGCGGTCGCCGTCGCGCTTGCTACCTGGATCGGCTTCTTCGCCTTCAAGCACGTGCCCTATCAGGACAATCTCTGGTGGGAATTCGCCTGGAAGGGCGACGCCTCGCGCTTCCTGCGCGCCAGCTTCGCCACTGCCGTGGCGCTCACCTGCGTCGCCGTCACCCAGTGGTTCGGCTATGCCCAGCCCAGGCGCGAGGAGCACGCGCCGGACACCGAGCTGCCCCGCCTCGCCCTGGTTCACGCCAACCGCACCGACGCGCTGCTCGCCTATGCCGGCGACAAGCGCTTCCTGCGCTCCGAAAGCGGCGAGACGCTGCTGATGTACCAGGTACAGGGCCAGAGCTGGATCGTGATGGGCGACCCCGTCGGCCCGAAGGAGGAATGGGGCGACCTGCTCTGGCAGATCCGCGAGATGGCCGATGCCGCGCAGGGCCGCCTGCTCCTCTACCAGATCTCGACCGACACGCTGCCGATCGCGATCGACCTCGGCCTTCAGCTGGTGAAATATGGCGAGGAAGCTCGCGTGCCGCTCCCAGGCTTCTCGATGGATGGTTCGGAAAAGCGCTCGCTCCGTCATTCCGATCGCCGCGCCGCCCGCGAAGGGGCGGTCTTCGAGATCGTGCCCTCGGCGCAGGTCCCTGCCCTGATGCCCGAGCTCCGCGCCGTCTCCGATGCCTGGCTCGCCGACAAGGGGCATGGCGAGAAGGCCTTTTCGGTCGGCCGCTTCGATCCCGCCTATATCGCCCGCTTCGATTGCGCGCTGGTCCGCCAGAACGGCAGGATCGTCGCCTTCGCCAATGTCTGGGCGACCGAAAATCGCGAGGAGCTGTCGATCGACCTGATGCGCCATCTCGACGAGATGCCCTACGGCACGATGGACTTCCTGTTCGTCCAGCTGATGATCTGGGGCCGCGACCAGGGCTATCGCTGGTTCAATCTCGGCATGGCGCCGCTGTCGGGCATCGAGTCCCGCCGCCTCGCCCCGATGTGGGCGCGGATCGGGGCGCTGCTCTACCGGCACGGCGACGCATTCTACGGCTTCGAGGGTCTGCGCGCCTACAAGGACAAGTTCTCGCCGGTCTGGACCGCCCGCTACATCGCGGCGCCTCCGGGCCTGGGTCTGCCGCGCGGGATGATCGACCTGCAGACGCTGATCGGCGGCAGCTCGCGCAGCGCGGCGAGGAAGCGGCGGCTGCGGCTGGTGGCGTAAACTACCGCTTCCCCAGCGCAAGCCGGGGAACGGATACGTGGGTGGTCAGTACCGCCCCCACACGAAACGCGACGACAGCGCGAAGTTCCAAACCGCCGCCACGCCGATCCCGGCCAGCGCCGACAGGCGCCAGTCGCCATGCTGGACATTGTGGAGGAACGCCGCGACGCCGACATTGGCCGCCGCGCCCGCGCCGCACACCACGCAGAAGCTGGCCCAGCCGCGCAGCAGCCTGGCCGCGCCCTTCAGCCTTTGCTCGCGATAGGTCAGCGCGTTGTTGAGGAAGAAGTTGAAGGTCATCGCGCCCAGCACCGCGAACATCGTCGCGCCGACGAACGACCATCCGAGCCCGCAGAACAAGGCGGAGAGCACCGCGAAATGCACCGCCGCACCCAACGCACCGATGCCGGAGAACATCACGAAGCGCACCGGCACGACCTTGCCGAACATCCGGTCATAGAGCGCGATCAGATATTCCATCGCCACGACATGATCGAGCTTGGACTCGCCAAGCGCGCGCGTGCGGAACACATAGGGCAGCTCGACGAACTTCAACGGCCGCGGCGAGGCGGTCATGATGTCGAGCAGGATCTTGAAGCCGATTGCCGAGAGCCTGGGCACCAGGTCGCGCACCACGCCGGCGCGGATCATGAAGAAGCCGCTCATCGGATCCGAGAGATCGGCCTTGAGCACCTTGCGCGAGAGCCTGGTCGCGAAGGCCGATTTGGCCACGCGATCCTCGTCCCACTCGCCGGTACCGCCGCCATCCACGAAGCGCGAACCGATCGCCACGTCGAGATTCTGGTCACGCTCCAGCGCATCGAGCATCTTGGGCAGCAGGGTCTCGTCATGCTGCAGGTCGCCGTCGATCACCGCGACGAAGGGCGCCGAAGTGGCGCACATGCCCTCGATACAGGCCGAGGAGAGCCCGCGCCGGCCGATCCGCTGGATCACCCGCACCCGCATGTCCTTGCGACCGAGCGCACGTGCCGCATCGGCGGTACCGTCCGGACTGTTGTCGTCGACGAAGATCGCCTCCCAGCTCCGCCCTTTCAGCGCGGCGTCGAGCTTGTCGATCAGCAGCGGCACATTGGCCCGCTCGTTGAAGGTGGGGATGACCACGGCAAGTTCGAGATCGGCGCCGGGTGCGATGCGCGCGAAACGCGCAATCTCGCCGTCGAGGAAGAGCTTCATGCGATCCCTTTTCTGGGCCCTTGAATTGGGCCCCGGGAGGGGCGCGCCGGGGCACAGATACGCAAAGGCGCGCCCTCCCGGGGGTTCGAGACAGCGAATGCGGTGCCGGGGGACGACTAAGCATTCCTGCCTCGGGGGCATGGTTGAGACGGAGCCCCTGTGGCGATCCCGCAACGCTTTTCAAAAAAATTTAGGCAAAGATTACGGGACCGGCTTTTTTCCGTTCCCCGGTGGAAGCCGGGGCCCAGGGTTTCTCCGTCGTAAAGCCTAGAACCCCAGCTCAACCCCAAGCCGCACGGTGCGGGGGCGCAGCGGGGTGATCTGCTTCTCGTCGCGGATCAGCAGCGGTGATCCCAGCGCGAAGCGGTTGCCGCGGGTATCGAGCAGATTGGTCGCCGACAGGGTGATCGCCCGCCGGCCACGCTCCAGTCGCAGCTCCATGCCGGTATCGACATAGTCGCCCTGCGGCTTGCCCAGTACCGGGCCGATGCCCAGCGTCGAGCGCCCGACATAGCGCAGATAGCTGCTCGCGGAGAATTCGGCCTCGCCGCCCAGCGCGGTGCGATAGGCGGCACCCAGCCGCCCGCTCGCATCGGCGACATTGGGCAGCCGGTTGAAGTCGGACGGTCCCTCGGCGAGCGGGAACACCGCCGCGGAAGGGTCGGTCACCTTCGAAGCGTTCAGATAGAGCGAACCGTCCAGGTCCAGCCCCGGCAGCGGCCGCCATCGCACCGCCATCCCCAGCGACAGCACCCGCCCGTCGCCGATGTTCGACGTGGTCGGGAAACCATAGCCGTCGATCAGGTCGGCCTGAATGCTGGTCCACCAGGTCATCGATGCGCTGGTCGATACGCTCAGCCCATCGGCGGTGTAGCGCGTGCCCGCCTCGACCGTGGAAAGCCGGTCGCCCTGGAAACGCTGGATCAGGTCGCGCCGTACCGCCAGGCCGCCGGGGCGGAAGCCCTGCTCGAAGCGGCCGAACACAGTGAGCCCGTCGAACGGGCGATAGGCGATCGCGGCCGAGGGCAGCAGCCGCGTCTCGGTGCGCGCCGCCTTCGCACGTGGATCGGCGCGGAAGGCGAAGAAACGGTCCGCGTCCTGCGCATTGCCGGTCAGGTGCGAGCGCGTCAGCCGCCCGCCCGCGGTGATCGTCACCCCGCGTACCGGCTCCACCGTGCCCTCGCCGTAGAGCGTCGCCTCGTCCACGGTGTTGCGCACGCCGGTCAGCGCCGCGCGCATCGACCCATAGCTGCGGTTCACCCGGCCGCGATTCTCGAGGAAACTGACCCCGATCAGCCATCCGGTACCGCGCGGGCCGCGCCGTGACAGCCGCGTCTCCGAGGTGATCATGCTCACCCGGTTGATTTGCTGATAGCCGATCAGCGGGGAGTTCAGCGCGGGCAATGGGAAACCCTGGTTGACGTCGTCGACCGAGGCACCGGCAAAGACTTCGGAGACATATTGCCGGGCATAGGCACCGGCCGTGCTCAACTCGATATCGCCCCAGCGCTTGCGGGCGACCAGCTCGGCCAGCCAGAAGTCGTTCTGGAAGGGCTGAGCGATCGGGCTCCTGCGGCTCAGCCCGTCGCCCTTGCCGTCGGAATATTGCGCGTCATTGCCCTTGATGCTCTGGCCGACGCCGCCCAGGTCGATCGTCCAGCCATCGACTTCCCAGCGCAGGGCCGCGCGGCCGCCGGTGGTGCGCACACTGTTGACGTCGTCCAGTCCGCGCTCGCGATCGTCGATATAGCCGCCGTCGCGCGAGCTGAACGCCAGCGCTCGGAAGGCCAGCTCGCCTTCCTTGATCGGCATGTTGACGATGCCGCCCACGTCCCAGCTCGGCTGGCCATGCTCGGTGAGCGATCCACCACCCCAGACCTGCCCGCCGGTCGCCCAGAAATCGGGCGCGCGCGGTATCACGCGAACCACGCCACCCAGTGATCCGGCGCCGTAGAGCGTGCCCTGCGGCCCTTCGAGCACTTCGACCCGGCCGATATCGTACAGCTTCAGGTCGGGATCGGGCGCGCTGTAGGTGATCCGGCTGTTGCCCCAATATTGGCCCACGGTCGCCTGGGTCGGCCCGACAAAGCTCGAATCTGCGATGCCGCGGATGAACAGCTTGTTGCGGCCCGGCCCGAGGTGCGTGGAGGCCAGGCTGGCGACGCGATTGGCGATCACATCGCTGCCCTTGCCGCCTTCGGATACCGGGATGTCCTCACCTTCGACGATTTGGACGCCGCCGGGATAGGCCTTGAGCGGCACGTCGCGCTTGCTGCCGGTGACCAGGATCTCGGCAGGCTCCGGATCGGGTTGCTCGCGCGGCTGCGGCGGCGGTGCCGGACGATGCCGCACCGGCGGCGCGCGCTCGATCAGCCAGGTGCCCGGCGCAACCCGGCGCGCCCGCGCCCCGGTCCCGCGCAGCATCTCGGCCAGCGCGCCATCGACACTGTGCTTGCCCTTGATCGGCCGCACCGTGATGCCGCCCAATGCGGGCTCGCGCAGGCCGATGCTGCTGCCGGTCTGCTTGCCGAGGGTGAACACCGCGGCATCGAGCCGTCCGGCAGGCACGGAGACGCTATGCCGCTTCTCCTGCGCAAGCGCAGGCGAAGCCGCCAGCAAAGCGATCGGGAGGATCAGCTTAGTGCGGTGCACCGTCGATCGCGTCCAGCATCCATCCATTGCCCGCACGGGTCGCACGGGTACCGGTCAGCGCGGCGATGCGCTCGACCACGGCTCCCGGACCGCCCTGGGTAGAGATCGTGCCCGTGAACGGAATGGCTTCCGTTCCCTTCCCCACCCGCACCTTGACGCCCAGGTTGCGGGAGAGATCGGCGGCGACGCGCTCGAGCGTCGCATTGCGATAAACGAGCTGCCCACCGCGCCACGCCCCGATATCGGTGACGATGGTCCGGCTGACTTCGGGGCGGCCACTGCCGGCAACGCTCAGCGAGTCGCCTGGGCTCAGCCGCACCGCTTCGGCCTGGGGCTGGTAGATCACCGCGCCCTCGGCCACCGAGACGCGCAACCCGGTCTCGTCGCGCACCACATTGAACACGGTGCCGGCATCCTGCAGCGTGACGCCGCCGGTCTTGACGATGAACGGGTTGGCGGCGTCGTGCCGTACTTCGAACAGCGCCTCGCCCTCGATCAGTTCGGCGCTGCGCTTGTCGAGCACCGCCACGCGGGTGGCGCCGTTCAGCACCATCCTCGATCCGTCGGCCAGCGCGACTTCGCGGCGCTCGCCGGCGCGCGTGGCATATTCATGCCCGCCGGGGCCGCTGCCCAGGCTGGACCAGCCGACCACCACCGCCAACGCGGCGGCGACCGCGCCGCCCGAGATCAGGAACAGCCGCCGTGGCGCACGCGGCGCCACCGGTTCGGCCTCGGGCACCACCACCGGCGCCGGCGCCAGCTGGAACAGCCCCGCCATCGCCTCATCGGCGTCGAGTGCCTGATTATAGGCCTGCAAGTGCGCGGGATCGCGCTCCAGCCAATCGGCGAAAGCGTCCCAATCGACGAAAGCCGAGTCTTGCAGCCGGATCACCCACCCCCGGGCGTCCTCTGCAAGAAGTTCCGAAACCTGCCCGTTCATGCCCACCTCAACCCGAGGACGGAGTCGATGCGATCATTCCGCATCGAACCGGTCCTTCAGCTGGGCGAGGGCGCGGTACGCTTTCTGCAGATCCTTTTCCACCGAGCTCAAGCTTATCCCCAATTCCCGAGCGATCGCTGCCTGGCCGAGCCCCTCCAGCCGGTAGCGGCGGAAAACCTGATCGACTCGCGGCCCAAGTGCAAGCAGCGTCGTCTCCGCCTCGCGCAATCGCTCGCGCGCGATCAGCACGCGCTCGCCCTGCGGCGCGTGATCGCTGGCCGCAAGGTCCTGCCATTCATGCTGGCGCCGCCCGCGACTCAGGTTGGCGCGCTGGCGATCGCGCAGCACATTCTCCGCGGCGCGGAACAGATAGGAGATCGGATCGGAGACCGGGCGCGCCTCGGCACCCGAGATCTTGTGCCACAGGTCCTGCAGCACATCCTCGGCATCGTCGCCCGCTCCGCGCGCGGCGAGGAAGCGCAGCAGCCGCGGCCGCTCGTCCTCGAGCACGCGCTGCAAGCCGCTGATCGACGAAGTGGCAGTCATGCCCGAAGCCAAAGCATTGCGCGCTTCTCTTGCCAAGCCTTGGCTGCGAGATGGCGCAATTGCGGCAGCGGAAAGGAGGAGCTCAGGCACCCGCCCGCCGCCGATAGACGATGCGGCTGCGGCTCCCCACCGGCACTTCCAGCGCCGGCGCATAGTCGCGCGCCAGCAGCGCGGTCATATAGTCGAGCACTTCGGGGCTCAGGTCGCGGTCGGGCCGGGTGCTGGCGACCACGAATTCGGGCCGCGCCGCCATGATCCGCTTCACCTCGGCCAGCGGATCGGCGCCTATCGCGCGCGATTCGCGGGTGAGGCTCAGATGGCTCGGGAACGGCCAGCGCGTCGGCAGGCAGCTGCCGGTCAGCCGGTAGAGCGCCGGCTCGCCGTCGAACACGTACAGGCAATCGCGCAGCTGCGGCCGGATATAGTCCGCCATCCGCTCGACCTGCGGGCCCCAGCCCCGGTCACGGCGATTGTCGTTGACGATGTTGAGCGAGATCGTGGCGATCAGCGCCATCATCGCCACGCCCGCCGGGATCCGCCAACGCGTCCGCCCCGATGCGAGCACCAGCCCCGCCGCCCCGTCGCCGAACCAGGCGGCGGCCAGCACGCAGAGCGGCGCGATCAGCGGCAGCGCATAATGGTCGAAAAAGGTGCCGAAGAGCAGCACGCCGCCGATCGCCGCGATCGCCCAGCCGTCGAGCAGCTTGCGGACATCCTCGCTCACCGGCCGCGCCATGCCGCGCCCCAGCCATGCCGCAATCCCGAGCGGCGCGAGCAAGAGCGCCATCCAGCCCAGCCGCTTGAGCACGATGCCGGTGCCGTCCGAGCTGCGCTCGAGGATCGACAGGAAATTCGCCTGCACGAACGCGTCGCCGTGCCCGATCGCGACATACCAGCCCCAGGCAGCCAGCGTCGGCAGCAGCGCCGCGGCGATCCAGGCCGCGCCCATCGCGAACAGCCGGCCTCTCCCGACCCCGCGCTGCGCGGCGAACCACAGCAGCGCGAGCCCGAAGAACACGCCTTCGAACAGCGCGGTATATTTCACCTGCATCGCCACGCCGATCAGCAGCATCACGACCAGCCCGCCGGCGAAGCCCAGCCAGTCGAAGCCTGGGCGACGCACGATACCGGTCATCGCCCAGGCCGCGAGCGCGACAAACAGATTGTAGAAGACCGGCGACTGGCCGGCCTCGCCGCCGAATATGCCGAGATAGAGGATATAGACCACGCCCGCCGCCGCCGCGCCGTGCGGCCCGGCCAGGTTGCGGGCGATCCGCGCGATGACGAAGGCCGTGGCCACCGCGAACAGCGTCGCCACCAGCTGATATGCCAGCACGCCTTCCCCGCCGAGCAGGCGGATCGCGGCATAGATCAGGAACAGCCCGATTGGCTTGCGGTCCCAAATGTCGACATAGGGCAGCGCCCCATGGAGCATCCGGTCGCCGGTCAGCAGGTAGAATTCGTCATCGACCTGGACGACGGGATTGCCGAACTGCGCAGCCCGCGCGACGATCGCGACGACCAGCAGCAGCGCGGCCAGCAGGGCCGGGTTGCTCGCCCACACCCGCGTCGCCGCTGCCGCCCGTGCCGTCCAGGGCAGATGCCCGGGCTCGACCAGCCGCAATGGCCGGTGGCGGGGCGCGTCGAGCAGGGTGCGGGCTGGGACGTGCTGCATACTCAACCTGAAAACTGGGTTCAGGTCGAGACGGAGCTACGGCGCCGATCCCGCAAGGCGATCGCGACCAAACGGCACTCCTGAACGATGGAGCGCCGGTTCGATCGGCGATCAGCTCCTCAGCTGCGCGGCGGCTTCGGGTAGGGCACGAAATCGCCCAGACCCACCCAGCCGGTAACCGAGCGCAGGCCGGTGTCGTACAGCCGCACCGTGTCGATCCGGCAGAGCTGGCTCAGCGTCGTCTCGGTGACGAGCACGTCGGTCCAGTCGAGCGTCTGCGCACCGCTCCGGGGGCGGTTCACATATTTCACGCCGTTGTTCATCTCGTAGATGATCGCGGTCCCGTCGATGATCTTCGACGAGCGGATGTCGCGCAGGTTGATGCAATCCACCGGCTTGCCGGCAGTACGCCCGGCGACCGCCTTGGCGATCTCGGCCTCGCCGTCCTTCTGCCCGGCCGCGGCGGCCGGCATGGCCAGCCCGGCCAGCAAGGCGGCGCCGAGAAGCTTGATCGAAATCCTGTTCATGGCACTGTCCTTTCGAGCCCCCATGATCCGATGACGGAGCATATAAGCACGATCCGCATCCGGGTCATCGGCTCGCCGGGCGATTTTGTGTCGCAATCGGTATCATCGCTCCAGCCGCCGCACCGCATCGGCGACGCTGTAATCGCTCCGCTCCACCACCCCTTGCGCGCCCGCTGCATGCAGCAGGTCGCGCACCCGGTCGTGCACCCGCGCATAATGGACCCGCAGCCCCTTCGCCCCCATCCCCCGATCGAACTCGAGCAGCGCGTCGAGCGCCGTGCTGTCGATATCGATGCTCTCCTCCAGGCTGATCACCACCGCGCGCAGGTCCGGCTCGGCCAGGGTCCGCCGCGCGATCTCGGCGAACATCCGCTCGGCATTGGCGAAGAACAAAGGGGCCGCCGGCCGCCAGATCGCGATTCCGGCGAGCATCACCGCGTCGTGGTGGCGGTAGGCATCGACGAAGTCATGGCTCTCCCCCAGCCGCCCCAGTCGCGCCAGGCGGGCATTGCCGAAGCGCTGCACCAGCGCCGCGAGCGAGAGCAGGATCGCGCAGAGCATGCCGTCGAGCACGCCGAGCACCAGCACGCCCAGCGCGGCGGCGAGCGCGATATACTGGTCGCGGTTGAGCCCCCAGAGCCGCAGGATCGGTCGCGGGTCGAGCGAATGGGTCAGTGCCGCGATCACCACCGCCGCCAGCACCGGCTGGGGCAGCAACGCTACCCATGGCATCGCGAACAGCACCAGAGCCCCCAACGCCAGCGCTGCCACCGCGCCGGCCAGCCGCGAGCGCGCGCCCGATGCCTCGTTCGCCGCACTCGCGGAGAGCCCTGCCCCCACGGGCATCCCCTGCACCAGCGCCGAAGCGAGATTGGCCAAGCCCAGCGCGCGCAGCTCGCGCCCGGAATCGAGCAGGTCGCCATGGCGCAGCGCCAGCGTCCGCATCGTCCCCCAGCTCTCTGCGAGCAGGATCAGCGCCAGCGGCACCGCGACCTGCGCCGCTTCCAGCAGCATCGCCGGTGAGTAGACCGGGATCGCCGCCATCTCCGTCACCAGCGCAATGTGCCCTACAGTCACCACGCGATGTGCCTCGAGCCCGAGCAGTCCGGAAGCCGCGACGCCCGAGACCAGCACGATGAGCGCCGCCGGTACGCCGGGCCAGCGCCGCAGCACCAGCAGCGTCGCCAGCGCGGCCAGCCCCACCGCCAGGCTCGGCACATGCCAGTGCGGTACGGCCCGCAGCACGGCGAAGCCGGTATCGAACAGGCTCCCGCTCGGCGCGTGCACGCCCACCAGCACCGGTAGCTGCTTGACGCTGATCGTGATCGCCAGTCCGAAGGCGAAGCCGCGGAGCACCGGATGCGAGATGAATCCGGTCAGCCCGCCCAGCCGGAACGCCCATGCCAGCAGGAACAGCAGCCCGGCCAGCGCCACCGCCATCATCAGGAACAGCGCACGCATTCCCTCGCCGCCCGGCACCGCAGCCAGCGAAGCGGCAAGGATCGCCGCGGAGGAGGACGTCGCCGATACGATCGCGAACCGGCTCCGCCCGGCCAGCGCATAGACGAGCGTGCCGACCAGCGCCGCCAGGATCGCATGCCCCGGCGCCATGCCCGCGATCCCGGCATAGGCCACCGCCTCGGGCAGCATCAGCCCGGCAACCGCGAGGCCGGCGACGATATCGGCACGAATCTTCAAATGGCCCCTCCCGGAGCCCCACCTCTGCGCCCGCTTGCGATGGATGGGAAGCCGCCCGCCTCTCTCCTTCCGTCATGCTGAATCTGTTTCAGCATCGAACTCTCCATAAGCGACACCGCCAGGCCCTGAAGCAAGTTCAGGGTGACGAAGATATTTGAGGTCGTCGGAATTCCCCTTCGGTTCCCCGGCGAAAGCCGGGGCCCAGAGTAACAGGCGACACGGCAGAGAAACCCTCGTCCCCGACCTTCGCCGGGGAACTGCTTGGGTTGTACGTCATCAAAACCCTAGCGAAGCTGCCGCTTCTCCAGCTTCCGCGCCAGCGTCCGCCGGTGCATCCCCAGCCGCCGGGCGGTCTCGGAGATGTTGAAGTCCGTCTCCACCAAAGTCTGGTGGATATGCTCCCATTCCACCGTCTTGATCGACGAGGGCCGGCTGGCGATCTGCGCGTCCGGATCGCCTTCCTCCCGGCCGAACGCCGCCTCGATATCGTCGGTGTTGGAGGGCTTGGCGAGATAATAGGAAGCGCCCAGCTTGATCGCCTCCACCGCGGTGGCGATGCTGGCGAAGCCGGTCAGCACGACGATCTTCATCCCCGCATCGGTGGCGCGCAGGCTCTGGACGCAGGCCAAGCCCGAGGCCCCGCCCAGCTTGAGATCGACCACCGCATAGCCGGGGTGGAAATTCTCCAGCAGCACGGTCAGGTCCTCATGGCTCGCCGCAGCCTCGACGATATAGCCGCGCCGTTCGAACGAGCGTCGCAGCGTCCGGGCAAAGGCCTCGTCATCCTCGACGATCAGCAGCTTGCGGATTGCGCTCATGCCTGTTCCTCCCCGGGGCGGGCGATCGCGTCAAGCGGCAGGCGGATGCGCACCACCGCCCCGCTGCCCGGAAGATTCTCCGCGCTTGCCGTGCCCCCCAGCTTGCGCAGCACGTTGACGAGCAGGAACAGCCCCAGCCCGCCGCCCGGCTTGCCCTTGCTCGATCGATAGGGCTGGCCGAAGCCGGCGAGCATCTCGGGCGCGAAGCCCGGTCCCTCGTCGGCGATGTCGATCACCAGGTCGTCATGGTCGCGCAGCGCGGTGATGCCGATCCAGTCGGAAACCTCCGCCGCGTTGTCGATCACGTTGCTCAATACTTGGCGAAGCCCCGGATCGGAGACGATCGCCAAGTCCGGTTCGAAATGATCGGCATAGTCGAGCGTGCCGGTCAGCCGGCTTGCCCGCCAGTCCGCGACCAGCGAGTCGAGAAACTGCCGCACGGTAGTGAATTCCGAGGAAAGGCCGCGCGCCTCGCCCGCCGAGGCCAGGATGCCGCTGACGATCGTCTTGCAGCGCGCCACCTCGGCCTGCATGTCGGCCACGTCCTGCGCCAGGTCCCGGTCGCCTGCGATGCGCGGCATGCGCTGCCAGTCGCCCAGGATCACCGAGAGCGAGGAGAGCGGCGTGCCCAGTTCGTGCGCCGCCCCGGTGGCGAGCAGGCCCATGCGGACGATATGGTCCTCCTCGGCGGCGCGCTGGCGGATCTCGGCGCGCTCGGCATCGCCGTCGCGCAGATTCCGGGCGATGCGGGTGATCAGCGAGACCAGCAGCACCGCGATCAACGCGAAGCAGATCAGGCTGCCAGCCAGATAGAGCCGGAAGGGATCGTTGACGCCGGTCGGCAGGTCGAGCGGCACCGGATTTATCGCGATGCCGAACACCGCCAGGCTGGTCGCGCCGACGATCAGCCAGCTCGATCCCGGCTGGAGCAGCATCGCCCCGGTCACGACCTGGAGCAGGAACAGCGAGGCGAAGGGGTTGGCGAGGCCGCCGGTGAAGTGGAGCTGCCAGGCGAGCGCCGCAACGTCCGCCAGCATCGCCAGGGTCAGTTCCCAGTTGGTGATCGCCGCGCGCCGGTCCAGCAGCGGATAGGTCGCCAGGTTGATGCCGATCAGCACCAGCGGGGCGATGAACAGCGGGACCAGCGGCAGCTTCACGCCCATCACGAAATGGACAAAGCCGATCGTGCCCAGCTGGCCACCGACAGCGATCCAGCGCAGCTGCACGAGCAGCCACATGTTGCGCCGGCCGGGGTCGGTATCCTCCTGCCCCCGGGCGTGGATCACTGGGCGCTTCCCCGCCGCCAGCCGATGAACCAGGCGCCCCACAGCGCCATCGCGCACAGCCCGAACCAGGTCAGTGCGTAGACCAGGTGGTTGTCGGGGAACTTGACCACGGTCAGCCCGCCGACCGGCCAACCGCCCGGATTGGGCGTGGCATCCGCGTCGATGAAATAGGGTGCGACCTGTCCGAGCCCATGGGCGCTGGCGATAGCCGCGACGTCGCGCGAATACCAGCGATTGGCCCTGGGGTCGTTTGCGCGGAGGAACCCGCCGCCGGGCTCGGTGACACGCAACAGCCCGGTCACCTGCAGATAGCCGGGCCCGGCGGGAACCTTGTCGCGCATCGCGTCGGGGATGAAGCCGCGATTGACCAGCAGGGTGAAATCGCGGGTCTTGAGCGGGGTCATCACCCAATAGCCCGAACCACGTTCGGTCACCGCCTTTACCAGCGTGGCGCGGTCGTTGAGGAGAGTGCCGGTGGCGGTGACGCGGCGATAGGCGTCGGTCCTGGCGGTGATCGCGCTCCAGGCGCCGGGCCCGGGCGCCGCTGCGGGCGTGCCGTGCGCACGGCTCTCGACCGCGGCAATCAGCTCATGTTTCCAGACGCGGCGCTCGAGCTGCCAGATGCCCAGCCCTGCCAGCAGCCCCGCGCAGACGAGCATCGCAACCGCGATGCCCCATCTGACGCGGGGCCGGGGTTCATCGTTCACGGAAGCTGGCTCGGATCGACCATCGGCATCATGTTCGCGTTGAGGTGGTACATCACCCACAGCGAACCCGAGAGCATGATCACCACGACGATGATCGTGAACAGCAGCGCGGTCATCGTCCAGCCACCCTCGGCCTTGGGCTTGAGGTGGAGGAAATAGACCATGTGGACCACGATCTGGATCATCGCGAACGCCATGATCGCCGCGGCGGTGACGCCGTTCGAGAACGGGCGTTCCATGACGAGGTAGAACGGGATCGCGGTCAGGATGACCGAAAGCACGAAGCCGATGACATAGTCGCGCATCGAACCGTGCGGGATCTCGACGCCGTGGCCGTGATCCCCGTGGTCATGGGTGTCGTGGCTCATCGCAGCATTCCCATCAGATAGACAAAGGTGAAGACGCCGATCCAGATGACGTCGAGGAAGTGCCAGAACAGGCTCAGGCAGGCCAGGCGGCGCTGGTTGGCGGCGGTCAGGCCGAAGCGGCTCACCTGCACCATCAGCGTGATCAGCCAGATCGAGCCGAAGGTGACGTGCAGGCCGTGCGTGCCGACCAGGGTGAAGAAGCTCGACAGGAACGCGCTGCGCCACGGGCCTGCGCCCTCATGGATCAGCTCGCTGAACTCGTAGAGCTCGATGCCCAGGAAGCAGCCGCCGAACACCAGCGTGATCGCCAGCCACACCAGCACTTGCGTCTTGTTGCCCTTCGCCATGCCGAGCATCGCGAAGCCATAGGTGATCGACGAGAACAGCAGCATCGCCGTGTTCAGCGCGACGAGCGGCAGGTCGAACAGGTCCTTCGGCCCCGGGCCGCCGGCGAAGTTGCCGCCGAGCACGGCGTAGCAGGCGAACAGGATCGCGAAGATGAGGCAGTCGCTCATCAGGTAGATCCAGAAGCCCAGCATCGTGCTGTAGCCTTCCGGGTGCGGATGCTCGTCCAGGTCGTAGAAGCGGACCGGTTCGTCCGCGGCGGGAATCGTCGTGGTGCTCATCGATCAGGCTCCGGCGAGCTGGCGCGTGCGCGCAGCCTCGGTCTCGGCAACGACTTCGGCAGGAATGTCGAAATCGCGCTTGTAGTTGAAGGTATGGAAGATCGCGCCGCCGATCAGCGCCACGAAGCTCACGCCGACCAGCCACCAGATGTGCCAGATCAGCGCGAAGCCGATCAGGGTGCTGATGCCGGCGAGGATCACGCCCGCGCCGGTGTTACTCGGCATGTGGATGTCCTTGAAGCCGGTGAGCGGACGCTCGCAGCCGCGGCTCTTCATGTCGTACCAGGCATCCAAGTCATGGATGACGGGCGTGAACGCGAAGTTGTACTCCGGCGGCGGCGATGAGGTCGCCCACTCCAGGGTACGGCCGTTCCACGGATCGCCGGTCACGTCCTTCAGCTCCTCGCGCTTCCAGATGCTCACCGCGAACTGGACCAGCATCGCGCCGATGCCGGCGGCGATCAGGGCAGCGCCGAGCGCCGCGACGACGAAGAAGATCTGCAGGCTGGGGTCGTCGAACACCCGCATGCGGCGGGTCACGCCCATCAGGCCCATGATGTAGAGCGGCGTGAAGGCCATCCAGAAGCCGACCACCCAGCACCAGAAGCTCACCTTGCCCCAGAAGACGTTGAGCTTGAAGCCGAAGGCCTTGGGCCACCAGAAGTTAATCGCCGCAAACAGGCCGAACAGCACGCCGCCGATGATCACATTGTGGAAGTGCGCGATCAGGAACAGCGAGTTGTGCAGCACGAAGTCGGCCGGGGGCACGGCGAGCATCACGCCGGTCATGCCGCCGATCACGAAGGTCAGCATGAACGCGACGGTCCACATCATCGGCAGCTCGAAGCGGATGCGGCCGCGATACATGGTGAACAGCCAGTTGAAGATCTTGGCGCCCGTCGGGATCGAGATGACCATCGTCGTGATGCCGAAGAAGCTGTTGACGCTGGCGCCCGAGCCCATGGTGAAGAAGTGGTGCAGCCAGACGAGGTACGACAGGATCGTGATGACGATCGTGGCATAGACCATCGACGAATAGCCGAACAGCTTCTTGCCCGAGAAGGTCGAGGTGACTTCCGAGAACACGCCGAACAGCGGCAGGATCAGGATGTAGACCTCCGGGTGACCCCAGATCCAGATCAGGTTCACGTACATCATGGCGCTGCCGCCGAAGTCGTTCGTGAAGAAGTTGGTGTGGGCGTAGCGGTCAAGACCGAGCAGCGCGAGCACTGCGGTCAGCACCGGGAAGGACGCGACGATCAGCACGTTGGTGCAGAGCGAGGTCCAGGTGAACACCGGCATCTTCATCAGGGTCATGCCGGGCGCGCGGAGCTTGAGGATCGTCACGATCAGGTTGATGCCCGAAAGTGTCGTGCCCACGCCCGCGACCTGCAGCGCCCATAGATAATAGTCGACGCCGACCCCAGGGCTGTAGAGGATCCCCGAAAGCGGCGGATAGGCCAGCCAGCCGGTCTGGGCGAACTCGCCGACGAACAGCGAGGCCATCACCAGCACCGCGCCGCCGGTCGTCATCCAGAAGCTGAAATTGTTCAGGAACGGGAACGACACGTCGCGCGCGCCGATCTGCAGCGGCACGATGTAGTTCATCAGGCCGGTGACGAACGGCATCGCCACGAAGAAGATCATGATCACGCCGTGGGCGGTGAACACCTGGTCGAAGTGGTGCGCGTTCAGGTATCCCTCGGACCCGTTGAACGCGAGCGCCTGCTGGAGGCGCATCATCAGCGCGTCGGCGAAGCCGCGCAGGAACATCACGAGGCCCAGGATCATGTACATGATCCCGATCTTCTTGTGGTCGACACTGGTGAACCAGTTCTTCCACAGATAGCCCCAGAGCTTGAAATAGGTGAGCGCGGCGACGAGGCCGATGCCGCCAAGGGCGACGCCACAGAAGGTCGCCACGACGATCGGCTCGTGCAGCGGCAGCGCGTCGAGCGACAGCTTGCCCAGGATAGGGCTAACGGGTGCGGGTTGCGGGATCATAATCTGCTTCGCGATCAGGAAAGAGGACGCGGCCGGGTTTCGGACGCAACGCTGGGAGCGGTCGGGGTCGGCTCCGCCGAAGGCTGCCTCAGGCCGGCACCGGCGAGCGGTGCCTGCCTGATCGGCTTGGGCTGGGCGCGGACGGCGACGTCCATCTTGTCGGCGCAGATCTCGCCGACGAAGCTCTTGCCGCCATGCATGTGAGTGCCGGTGGCGCTGGTCTTGTCCTCGACGTGGCGGACATTGTGCAGCCCGGCCTTGCCCATGCCGCCCTCGGCATCGAGCGCCATCATCTGGTGCATGCACATCTTGCCCGGCTGCACGCACAGGTTGGTCACCCGATCGAACAGCCCGGTCTCCACCGCGGCGAAGCGGCGCACCGGATCGCCCTCGCTCGGGCGCTCGAGCTGGAGATAGGCCGCGCGGTCCAGGTTGCCGCCGGCCTTCTTGGCTTCGGCCACCCAGGCGTCGAACCCGGCCTGGTCCACGCTGTGCGCCTTGAAGCGCATCTTCGAGAAGCCATGACCGCTATAATTTGCCGAGAAGCCCTGGAAGACGCCGGTCTTGTCAAACACGGCATTCAGCGGGGTCTCCATCGCCGGCATCGCGTAGATCTGGCCGGCCAGCGCGGGGATGTAGAAGGAGTTCATCACCGACGAGGCCGAGATCCGGAAGCGGATCGGGCGGCCCACCGGAGCGGCCATCTCGTTGACCGTGGCGATGCCCTGCTCGGGATAGATGAACAGCCACTTCCAGTCGAGTGCGACGACCTGGACCTCAAGCGGCTTCACATTGGCCGCCACCGGCTGGTTCGGGCCCGTGCGCGCCAGCGGGCGGTACGGATCGAGCAGGTGGGTGCTCACCCAGGTGATCGCGCCAAGGCAGATGATGATGAGCAGCGGGGCCGACCAGATCACCAGTTCCAGGCCGGTCGAGTGATCCCAGTCCGGCTCGTAATGCGCTTCCTTGTTCGACTCGCGATAGCGCCAGGCGAACAGGACGACGAGCGCCATCACCGGGATGATGATCAGCAGCATCAGCAGCGTCGACACGATCACCAGGTCACCCTGTTGACGGGCGACATCGCCGGCGGGGTTGAGCACGACCATGTCGCATCCGCACAACAGCGCGAAAGCCGGCAGGGTCAGCAGCGCACGGAGGCGTGCGGAGAGCGGACGGGGTCTAGGCATGGCGGGCGCCTAGGCCCCCGATGTTGCACCGCACATAGGACATTTTGTCCAATCCCTGCGTTGTCTGCTATGGCGCAAGAGCGCCGCGCCGGGGCTATCTTAGCCCCCTTAACGGCATTATGAAACGCGCTTGCGCTGCGCGTGTTGCAGGAAAGTTCGAACTCGATGAGCGGTGAACCCGTCCCCACCCTTACCGCCGAGCGGGATGCCCGCGCGCTGCACAGCGACGGCCATGCCATCCATCCCGGCGAGATCGCCATCGGCGTGATCATCGGGCGCACGTCCGAGTTCTTCGATTTCTTCGTCTACGCCATCGCCTCGGTGCTGGTCTTCCCGAAGCTGATCTTCCCGTTCCTCGATCCGCTGCAGGGCACGCTCTGGTCGTTCGCGATCTTCGCGCTCGCCTTCATCACCCGTCCGGTCGGTACGCTGATCTTCACCGCCGTCGACCGCGCCTATGGCCGCGGCGCCAAGCTGACGATCGCGCTGTTCCTGCTCGGCGGCTCGACCGCTTCGATCGCCTTCCTGCCCGGCTATGCCGAGGTCGGCCTCGCCGCGCCGCTCCTGCTCGCGCTGTTCCGCATGGGCCAGGGCGTGGCACTGGGCGGCACCTGGGATGGCCTCGCCTCGCTGCTCGCGATCAACGCACCGAGCGACAAGCGCGGCTGGTATGCGATGATCCCGCAGCTCGGCGCGCCGCTCGGCCTGTTCGTGGCCAGCCTGCTCTTCGCCTTCTTCATCGCTGCCCTGCCGGCCGAGGACTTCCTCGCCTGGGGCTGGCGCTATCCCTTCTTCGTCGCCTTCGCGATCAACGTGGTTGCGCTGTTCGCCCGCCTGCGCATCGTGGTGACGCCGGAATATGCCCGCCTGTTCGAAGACCGCGAGCTCGAGCCCGCGCCGATCTCCGAGACGGTCAGCGCCGACTGGCGGATCATCGTGATGGGCGCCTTCGCCCCGCTCGCCAGCTTCGCCATGTTCCACATGGTCACCGTGTTCCCGCTCTCCTGGGTGTTCCTCTATACCGAGAACAGCCCGGTCGACTTCCTGGTGATCGAAGCGGTCGCCGCGATCGTCGGCACCATCGCGATCGTCATCTCGGGCAGCCTGGCCGATCGTGTCGGCCGCCGTACCCTGCTCGGCAGCTCGGCCGTCGCGATCGCGGTGTTCAGCGGCTTCGCCCCGCAGCTCCTCTCCTCGGGCGAGGCGGGCGAGATCGTGTTCATGCTGTTCGGCTTCGCGCTGCTCGGCATCTCGTTCGGCCAGTCGTCGGGCGCACTGTCGTCGATGTTCACCAAGTCGCACCGCTACACGGGCTCGTCGCTCACCTCGGACCTCGCCTGGCTGTTCGGCGCCGCCTTCGCGCCGCTGATCGCCCTGTGGCTGGGCGCCGAGTTCGGCCTGCTCGCCGCCGGAGCCTATCTCCTCTCGGGCGCGATCGGCACCCTGGTGGCGCTCTGGTTCAACCGCGAGCTCGCCAAGAACATCGACTGATCGATCCGGTCAGCGGAAAAAAGGAGCCGGCAACCCCAGGGGTCGCCGGCTCTTTTTGTTTCGCATCCCGGGAGGGGAGGATCGGCAAGTCTCAAGTCACCCTTCGCCCTTCCCGCAATCGGCCGACACGAACGTGCCCGTCTCGCGGTTCTTCATCGTCATCATCTCGCCATTGTGCTCGAAGGTCATCACGGCATCGACGGTGAAGCTCGTCGCGGTGTAGCTGCCGCTGTACACCATCCTGCCCTTGGACGGACCCGTCGCCTCGAGATCCACCGTACCGCCCGAGGCGCGGTTGCGCACGATCTTCCAGCCCGGCTGCAGGTCCTTGACCGCGATATACTGGCCCGCGGCGATGATCTCATTGGTGATGCAGCGTTCTTCCTCGCCCCCGCCATCGCCGGTCTGGACGATCTTGTAGAGCCCCGAACGCAGCGAGCCCGGCGCTCCCTGCCCCCGCTGCTCCGCGCCGGCAGCCGTATTGGCGACGCCCTGCCCGCCGCATGCGCCCAGCAGCCACGGCAACACCAGCGCGACCCGAAGGAAACCCGTCTTCAGCACTGCGGCGTCTCCACCGCGTCGGACGAGCCGCTCGGCTGGCTGGCCGCAACGTCGATCGCCGTGCTGGCCGCCGCATTGGCGATATAGGAATTGCCGCCCACCTTGCCGGCCAGGCCGCCGACCAGGCCCGAATTGCGGGCGGCGCGCAGCAGTCCGCCAAGGCCAAGGCCCTTCTTCTTTTTCTTCGGCTTGCATTCGGGCACCGCCGGCGCGGCTTCGGCCGGGGCTGCCTGCTGGGTCTGGGGCACGTCCTGTATACCGGCCTGGGCCGGCACCGCGAGCAGCATCGCCGCGCAGGACGCGACCGCCATCATCTTCCTCATCACATCGTCTCCTTGAACAGGGCGGACGTGCGAGGAGCCACCAGGGAAGACGGAGGACACGCAGGGCCGCGCCGGGCAGAGGTGCGCGCCACCTCCCCCGCGCGGAACGATTCTGCGACCGGCATCCGCTTGGACGCGACCAAGCCGCCATATGGCCGCGACGGGAGCAGGCCTGGCGCGGCATCATCCTGTTCATCGAGCGCCGCGAAGTTGATCCGTTCAGCTTCCATGGGCTGACGCAGCGCCAGTTTCTCCGCGTTGCAACAAATCGAAATTCCCGCGTGCACCGGGCGGCCGAGAGCGGCTGCGAGACGGTTTGCACGGGGGACGTGATGCAAGGATCTAAACAAGGCGTGGTGCGCACCCTCCTATTGGGTGCGGCGCTGGCCGTGGCGGCGCCGGCCTATGCCCAGATGGGCCCCGGCGGCGGCGGTGGCGGCTTTCCCGGCGGCGGCGGCGGGCCGGGCGGACCCGGCGGCCGTGGCGGCCCTCCCGGCGGTGGTCCGGGTGGCGGGCGTCCCAAAATGATGAAGCCGGTCAAGCGCGAGAAGCTCGACAAGGTCGTCACCGAAATGTTCAGGACCGCCGACAAGAATGGCGACGGGCTGGTCACCTTCGAAGAGCTCAAGACCGTGATCGAGGCGCGGCGCGACGCGCGGATCAAGGCGCGGTTCGAGCGGATCGACACCGATCATAACGGATCGCTGAGCGCCGCCGAGTTCTTCGCCTGGCAGCACGACATGGGCTCGGTCGCCTCCGCCGAGCACCAGCCCGTCGCCGAGATTGGCGGGCCGGTCTCCGAAAGCATCATGCCGGACCTGGACGAGGACGACATGGCGCTGCGCCGGCTGGTCGAGCCGCTCAACGCAATCGTGATCGTCAACGCCAACACCAATTACGACAATGGCGCCTCGCTCGACGAACTGCTCGCCTATGAGCGCAAGAAGTTCGACGCGGCCGATGCCGATCATGACGGCGCGCTGACGATGGAGGAGCTGCGCAGCCTCGAGCCGCGCGACCGTGACGGACCGGGCGGTCCGGGTGGACCCGGCGGTTTTGGCGGCCCGATGGGCCGTCCGCCGCGCGGAGAAGAATGAGCCCGTCATGACGCAGACCAGGATGAAGCTGCTCGCGGGCGCGGCGCTGGCCGTGCTCGCCCCGGCGGCGCACGCCCAGACCCAGGCACCGCCCAGGCAGGACAACCCCGCTCCCAAGCAGGGCGAGGACGACATCGTCGTCACCGGCAAGGCCCCGCCGGGATCGGTGATCGGCGACATTCCGCCGGAGAACCGGCTCGGCCAGGCCGATATCGCCGCCTATGGCGTGGGCACGGTGAGCGAGTTGCTCGACGCGATCGCCGAGCAGACTGCGAGCGCGCAGGGCCGCGACGACGAGGGCCCAGTGGTGCTGGTCAACGGCAAGCGTATCTCGGGCGTCAACGAAGTCTCGGATCTGCCGACGGAATCGATCGTCCGCGTCGATATCCTGCCCGAGGAAGTCGCGCTCAAATATGGCTATGACGCACAGCGCAAGGTGGTGAACATCATCCTTCGCCGGCGCTTCGAAGGGCGCGTCGCCAACCTGGCCGGCGGGCTCGCGACCGAGGGCCAGGGCGAGAATGGGAGCGGCGACTTCACCTATACCCGCATCCGCGACAATGACCGGGTCAACATCGCCGGGCGGGCCAAGTCGACCGCCTCGCTGCTCGAGAGCGAGCGCGACCTGGTGCCGGCGAGCACAGCGGCCGACGGCACGGACGACCGGGGCTATCGCACGCTCAAGCCCGCTACGCGGAGCTATGGGCTGAACGCCAATGTCGCCCACCAGCTGGGCGCGAAGACCAATCTCTCGGTGAATCTGCGCGGGGATTACAGCACCAGCGACGGGCTGAACGGCCTGCCGCTTGGCACCACGAACTTCCTCTCGGACGATCCGCTACGGCAGGACAGCAATACCACGAGCGTGAGCGGCGGGGTGACGCTCAACCACGACCTGTCCCGGCGCTGGCGGCTGTCGGCAGTGGCGAGCTACAGCCATGCCGATACCCGGCGAGATACCGACCGCGCGGATGCGGGCCTGATCGGCACCGACCGGGCCAGTTCGCTGACCGATACCGGCAATGCCAGCCTGCTGGTCAATGGCAAGCTGCTCGCCTTGCCCGCAGGCGATGCCGCCGTCAGCCTGAGATTGGGCGGCGATTTCAGCACGCTGAGCACCCGCAGCACGCTGGGCGGCATGGCGACGTCGGGCGACAGCAGCCGGACCAATGGCGGCGGGCAGATCAGCCTCGACCTGCCGCTGGCGAGCCGCGCCAAGGGGGTGCTGCCCTTCCTCGGCAAGCTGACCGCGAACCTCAATGGCGGGGTCACCCAGGTCTCCGACTATGGGACGCTCGGCACCTTTGGCTACGGGCTCAACTGGACCCCGGTCACGGGGTTGAGCCTGATCGCGGCGGTGAACGAGGACCGGGTGGCCCCCACCCTCGCCCAGCGCGGCGACGCGGTGGTGATCACCGACAATGTCCGCGCCTATGACTATGCCACCGGCCAGACGGTGACGGTCAGCCGGATCTCGGGTGGCAACCCGCTGCTCAAGGCCGATGACCGCCACGTGGTCAAGCTGGGACTGACCGCCAAGCCCTGGACCAAGCTCAATCTGAGCTTCACCGCCAACTACAACAACAGCCGTACCGAGAATGCTATCCTCAGCATCGCCGACGGCTCGGCGGCGCTGGAAGAGGCATTTCCCGAGCATTTCGAAAGGGATGCCGCCGGCCAGCTGACCAGTATCGACACCCGCGCAGTCAACATCGCCCGCGAGGATCGCGAGCAGCTGCGCTGGGGCATCAACTTCACCCAGGTGCTGCGCGCACCCAAGCGACCGACGCCTCCTCCGGGCTTCCGGCCGCCATGGATGCGCGACCGGCCCGAGGGCGGACGGCCGAACGGGGAAACCCGCTACGACCGTCCGCCCGAGGGCACCGATCCCGAGCATCGCGATGACCCGCCGCCCGGCGAGGACGGCGACATCGTGGTCAATGGCCGCGAACTGCGCGACCCCAGCGGGCCCGGCCGGCCGGGCGGGTTCGACGGGCCGCCGGACGGATTCGGTCCGCCCCCGGGAGGTCCGCCGCCCGAAGGCTTCGGACCGCCTCCCCCGGGCGGACCGGGCGGGTTCGGGCCGCCACCGCCGGGCGGTTCCCGCGGTGGGCCGGGAGGGCCTGGCGGCGGAGGCAGCGACAATGGCGCACGGCTGCAATTCTCGCTCTACCACAGCGTGATCCTGAAGGATGAAATCGTGCTGCGCGAGGGACTTGCGCCGATCGACCTGATGGACGGCGGGACGCTGGGCGGCACCCCGCGGGCGCGGCACAATGTGCAACTCAACACCGGTGTGATCGACAATGGCGTGGGCGTGCGCCTGTCGGGGAGCTGGAAGAGCGCGGCCGAGGTGACCGGCACGTCACCGGCCGGGGATTTGCGCTTCGGGGCGCTGGCGACTTTCGAGCTTCGGGTCTTCGCCAACCTAGCCAACCGCTTCCGCGGCAAGGACTGGGCGCGCGGGACAAGGGTGAGCCTGTCGATCGCCAACCTGCTGAACACGCGACAGAAAGTGACCGACGCCAGCGGGGCAACCCCGCTTGCGTATCAGGGGGCCTATCTCGATCCCGAAGGGCGGACACTGCTGCTTTCGGTGCGGCGGATTTTCTAGCCTTGCGTCACCCCGGGCTTGCCCCGGGACCCCGGCTCAAGGCCGGGGTGACGCGCTAGTTGGGGCACGCCCTCTCCCATCCCCTTCCATTCCCCGAAGTGACCAAAGGTTGCGCGGGTCGGCCTTTCCCGGTCACAACATTCACTCATGAGTGAATTAGTGTTGCAAGCCCATCGGCTTTGCGGCATCTTTCCCGCCATCGCGACGAAGATCGCGTCTGGAGATGGATGTGGGAGGGACCCGAATGAACTATCGCCCGTTGCTGGCCGGCGCGTCTGCGCTTGCCCTGACCTGGAGCGGCACCGCCGCGGCGCAGACCACCAGCCCCGAGACACAGGCCAGGCCGGTTGCGGCTGCATCCGCTTCGGACGCGGAAGAGGACGAGATCGTCGTCACCGCGCAGCGCCGCAACGAGAATCTGATGACCACCGCGGTCTCGGCCTCGGTGCTTTCGGGCAGCCAGCTGGACAACAAGGGCGTCGCCAATGTCGACGCGCTGCAGTTCGCGATGCCCTCGATCGTCGTCAATAATTTCGGCCAGGGCAACGACTTCAACGTCCGCGGCATCGGCAAGGCCGAGCACAACACCCAGACCACGACCGGCGTGATCACGTACCGGGACGGGGTTCCGAGCTTCCCCGGCTATGTGCAGGGCGAGCCGTATTTCGACGTTGCCAACATCCAGGTCCTGAGGGGACCGCAGGGCACGATCGTCGGCCAGAACGCCACCGGCGGCGCGGTGTTCGTCAACACCAATGATCCGATCATCGGCGGCGGCACGCACGGCTATTTCAACGTCCATTACGGCAACTACAACGACGCCGGCTTCCAGGGCGCGGTGAACCTGCCGGTGAGCGACACCTTTGCCGCCCGGGTGGCGCTGTTCACCCAGCGCCGCGACAGCTTCTACAACATCACCGGCGCCGGCGGCGCACCCTATCCCTATGAAAAGGGCAAGGTGGGGCTGATGGCCGGGCGGATCAGCCTGCTCTGGAAGCCGAGCGACAATTTCTCGATCCTGTCGAAGACCGATTTCGACTGGCTCGACTTCGGCGCCTATCCCGCCTCGCCCTTCGCCAATTATTTCAAGACGCTGCCGGGCACGAGCACGCCCAACCCGAACCACCGCGACCTGTTCGACGTGCAGTACAATGCGCCCCAGGCGGCGCGCGACAATTTCGTCCGCTCGATCCTGAAGGCCGAATATGAGTTCGCCGGCGGCACCAAGTTCCGCTCGGTCTCGAGCTACCAATGGGCCAACACGATGTACAAGGCGGACCTGGACGGCACCGCCACCGGCAACAGCTATTTCTACGACAGCGTCGACGAACAGCAGGTCACTCAGGAGTTCAACCTGATCTCGGCCGACAACCAGCGCTTCACCTGGCTGCTCGGTGCGTTCGGCGTGTGGAACGACTACCACTTCAAGCGGCCGTACCAGTTCATCATCGACGTGGCCTATCCGCTCGACCTGCCGGCGGCGACGTACAAGCTGCAGGGCAACAACATGACGCGCTCGCTCGCGGCGTTCGGCCAGATCGGCTTCAACATCACCCCGAGCCTGAAGATCGAGGCGGGCGGCCGCTATACCGAGAGCCGATCGATCAACGATGTCGACGTGCGGCAATACGGCACCCCGATCATCGCCGACCAGGAAACCAGCTCGAAGAACTTCTCGTACAAGGTCACGCTGGGCTGGAAGGCGAGCAAGGACCAGTATCTCTATGGCTTCGTTGCCACCGGCTTCCGCCCGGGCGGGCTGAACGTGCCGGTGGGGCTGGGCCTGCCCGCGCCGTTCAAGCCCGAGGAAGTGACCTCGTACGAAGCGGGCTGGAAGGGCAATTGGGCCGGCGGCAAGCTGCGCACGACGATCACCGGCTTCTACAACGACTACAAGAACTTCCAGGTCATCATCGGCTATCCGACCTTCCCGACCTTCGGGATCGAGCTGAACGTGCCCGACAAGACCAAGATCTACGGGTTCGAGGCCGAGGCCGAGTTCCGCAGCGGCGGGCTGACGCTCGATGCCGGCATCAACGTGCTGCACAGCGAGCTGGGCACCTTCTTCGCGACCGACCCGCGCGGCGCAAGCACGGTGGCGTGCAACCCGAATACGGGTCCCGCCAGCGCCAGCTGCATCGCGCTGAAAGGCCGCCGCCAGACCTATGCGCCCAACCTGACCTTCAACCTGGGGGCGCAATATGAGCTGGAACTGAAGAGCGGCGACAAGATCACCCCGCGGGTGAATTTCGGCCATGTCGGCGACCAGTGGGCGACATTGTTCGAGAACCCGGCGCGCGGCGATCACCTGGAGGCGCGCAACATCCTGAACGCGCAGTTCGGCTTCCAGCACAAGACCTGGACGGTGACCTTGTACGGCACCAACCTGACCGACCAGCATTACCCGGCAGCGCTGAACTCGGGCCTCTACTTCGCGGGCCCGCCCCGCCAGTACGGCATCAAGCTGCTGAAGACGTTCTGATTTCCTGCCTGGCCGCCGGTGCTCCCTCTCCGGCGGCCTTTCCTTTCTCAAAGCGCCAAGGTTTCATGCAGCCCTACGGTCTGACCATCGACAAATTCCTCGATCATGCCGCCAAGTGGTTCCAGGACTGCGAGGTGGTCGAGGCCGAGGCGGGCACGGTCGTGAAGCGCTCGACCTATGCGGCACTGCGCGAACGCAGCAACCGCCTGTCGGGCGCGCTCGCCGCGCTCGGGCTGCGCCAGGGCGAGGTGGTCGGCACGCTCGGCTGGAACACGATCCACCATTTCGAGATCTATTATGCCGCGATGGGCATGGGGCTGGTGTGCCACACGCTCAACCCGCGGCTGACCGCGGCGCACCTGGCGGCAATGGTCAACGAGGCGGAGAACCGGGTGCTCGCGGTGGCCGCGGACCTGGCGCCGCTCGCCGCCGAGCTCATTCCGCACTGCCCGAGCATCGAGCATGTGATCCTTCTGGACGCATCGGACGCGGAACTTGGCACCCTCGGGTCGCACCGGGTGCAGGTCTGGCGCCATGAAGCGCTGCTGGCGGCGCATGGCGCCCCCATGGCCTGGGGGGCGTTCGACGAGAACGCCCCCGCCGGGCTCTGCTATACCAGCGGGACGACGGGCAGCCCCAAGGGCGTCGTATATACCCACCGCTCCAACTACCTCCACACGCTGCGCGCGCTGCAGGCGGACGCGGTGGCGATCACCGCGCGTGACACGTTGCTGCTCGGCGTGCCGATGTTCCACGCCAATGGCTGGGGCATGCCGTTCGCAGCGCCGGCGGTTGGCGCGAGGCTGGTGCTGCCCGGGCGGACGCTCGACGGGGCGAGCCTGGCACGGCTGATCCGCGACGAAGGCGTGACTGTGGCTGTTGGCGTACAGACCGTCTGGTTGACGCTGGCCGACCAGGCCGAGGCGAGCGGCGAAGCCTTCCCGACGCTGGAGCGGGTGCTGATCGGCGGATCGAGCTGCCCCGACGCGCTGCTCCGGCGGCTGGAGGAGAAGCTCGGCGCGCGGGTGCAGACCAGCTGGGGGATGACCGAGCTGTCGCCGGTCGGCGCGATCGCACCGAGGGACTTGCCCGGGGATGCGGCGCCGGCTTCGGGGCGGCCGGTCATGGGGCTCGACCTCAAGCTCACCGATGCGGACGGCAACACGCTGGTGCCGCAGCGCAATGTGCTGGGGCATCTCAAGGTGAAGGGACATAGCGTGATCGAGCGCTATTTCCGCAGCCGGGAAAGCGCGCTGGACGAAGAGGGCTATTTCGACACCGGCGACCTGGCGATGCTCGACACCGAGGGCAATCTGACGATCTGCGGGCGGGCCAAGGACCTGATCAAGTCGGGCGGCGAGTGGATCAACCCGAACGAAATAGAAGCGATCATTGGCACGCACCCGGCGGTGCGCCATGTCGCGGTGATCGCGCGGACGGATGCGAAATGGGGCGAGCGGCCGGTGCTGATCGTCGACAGCCAGGGCGAGGACCCGCGCGCGCTGCTCGAGATGCTGCGCGGCAAGGTTGCGGACTGGTGGATTCCGGGCGAGGTCGCCGAGGTGCCTGCGATGCCGCTGGCGGCCTCGGGGAAGATCGACAAGAAAAGGCTGCGCGATGACTATGCCGAGGGGCGGATCGCTGCGGCCAGGGTTGGGCGGTAACCGTCGCCGTTTCTGCTCCCCTCCCTGCAAGGGAGGGGTTGGGGGTGGGTTGCGAGCGCAGCGAGCCCAGCGAGACGGCGGAGATAAAGAAAAGGCCCGGCATCGAGCCCGGCCGTTTGTTAACCCCCCCAAGCCCCCCCCCAGGC
>NZ_JASATQ010000046.1:0-43791 GCF_038440415.1 Sphingomonas sp. OTU376
CCCCCCCCCCCCCCCCCCCCCCCCCCCCCCCCCCCCGGGGGTCAGCTATGGAGAATGCTCCCGGATCAGCCCTCGATCTTCGAGAAGTCGGCGACGTTGTTCACCGCGTCGCGGATGCGGGCGAGCAGGCTAAGCCGCATCTCGCGCTTGAACTCGTCGGGATCGACCACGGTGACATCGTCGAAGAACTTGTCGATCGGCGCGCGGAGCGAGGCGAGCGCGGCCATCGCCGCTTCGTAATCCTCAGCCTCTACCGCGGCTTCGGCCTTGGGCTCGGCAGCGTCGAGAGCTTCGCGCAGCGCTGCTTCGGCGGGCTCGGCCTCATAGATCTCGTTGTCCGCGACTTCGCCCGGTGCCCAGGCTTCCTTCTTGAGGATATTGGCGGCGCGCTTGTAGCCGGCGAGCAGGTTCTTGCCGTCCTCCGAGGTGACGAAGGACTGGAGCGCCTTCACCCGGGCGAGCAGGCGGACGAGATCATCCTCGCCGCCGAGCGCGAACACCGCGTCGATCAGGTCGTGGCGGACGCCGGCTTCCTTCTGCTGGACCTTGAGGCGGTCGGCGAAGAAGTCGAGCACATCCTTGCTGACCGACTTGGTGAGCGGGAAGCGCAGGCCATTGTCGAGGATCAGCGCGATCACACCCAGCGCCGAGCGGCGCAGCGCGAACGGGTCCTTGGAGCCGCTGGGCTTCAGGTCGACCCCGAAGAAAGACGTGATGCTGTCGAGCTTGTCCGCCAGCGCCACGGCCACTGTCACCGGCGCGGCGGGGACGTCGTCGCCCTGGCCGACCGGCTTGTAGTGATCGCGGATCGCTTCGGCGACGGCGGCGGGTTCGCCCTGGGCGGCAGCGTAATAGCCGCCCATCAGGCCCTGGAGTTCGGGGAACTCGCCGACCATGCCGGTGACGAGATCGGCCTTGGCGAGGCGCGCCGCGCGCTCGGCCATATCCGCCAATTCCGTCATCCCGGCGGAAGCCGGGATCTCGTGCGGCTCCTGTCCCGCGCCATCGCCTGAGACCCCGGCTTTCGCCGGGGTGACGATATTGGATTCAACCAGCCAGCGCGCCAGCTTCGCGACGCGGTCGACCTTGTCGGCCACCGTGCCCAGCTTCTCGTGGAAGACGATCTTCTCGAGCTTGGGGGTGAGGTCCTCGAGGCGGGTCTTGAGGTCGGTCTCGTAGAAGAAGCGCGCGTCCGAAAGGCGAGCGGCGAGGACCTTCTGGTTGCCCTCGACGATCTTCTCGCCACCGTCCGCCGCGTCGATGTTGGCCACGCAGACGAAGGCGTTGGCGAGCTTGCCCGCATTATCGCGGCAAACGAAATACTTCTGGTTCACGCGCGCGGTGAGCTGGATCACTTCGGGCGGCACGTCGAGGAAGGCTTCGTCGAAGCGGCCGAGCAGCGGCATCGGCCATTCGGTGAGGCCGGCATTCTCGTAGAGCAGCCCCTCATCCTCGATCAGCGTCAGGCCCGCCTTTTGCGCAGCCATCTTGGCGCCCAGCGCGATGATGTTGCGGCGCTCGGCACCGTCGACGATCACGTGGCAGGCGCGCAGCTTCTCGATGTAATCGGCGGCCGAGCCGATCGTGATCCCGCCCGGGTGGTGGAAGCGGTGACCGACCGTGACCGAGGCGCTCTTCACCCCGGCGATCTCGACCGGGACCAGCTTGTCGCCGAGCAGCGCGATGATGCCCTGGAGCGGACGCACCCAGCGCAGGCTTTCGGTCGAGGAGGAGGCAGCGCCCCAGCGCATCGACTTGGGCCAGGGGAAGGCGGTGATCGCGCTGGTGATCGCGCTGGCGAGCACCGAGCCGGCGACGATGCCGGGGCGGTCGATCACCGCGAACAGCACCTTGTTGCCCTTGCCGTCGTCGCGCTCGACGAGCTGCTCGCGAGCAAGGCCGGTCGAGCGCAAGAAGCCCTCGATCGCCTGGGCCGGAGCATCGGCGCGGGGCCCCTTGCGCTCCTCGCTGGCGGCAGCGGTCATCGCCGCGACGCCGCGGACGATCAGCGCGAGGCGGCGCGGCGTGGCGTAGCTCTCGATGCTGGCGAACGGCAGGTTGAGCGCGTTCAGCCGCGCCTCGAACAGCGCCGCCAGATCGGCGCGCGCCTTTTCCTGCATGCGGGCGGGAATTTCCTCCGAGCGGAGTTCGAGCAGGAAGTCTTCGGTCACGGCAGTCATACCGTCCACTCCGGGTATTTGGCTTGCCAGGTGGGCGTCATGTGCTGAATCCACGCTTCGCAGCTGCCCTTGGCGAGGTCGCGCACGCGGCCGATATAGGCCTGGCGCTCGGCGACGGAGATCACGCCGCGGGCCTGGAGCAGGTTGAACAGATGGCTGGCCTCGATCGCCTGCTCATAGGCGGCGATGGGCACGTTGTTCGCGAGGCAATTCTCGCATTCGGCCACGGCCTTGCGGAAGCCCTCGAACAAAGTCTCGGTGTCGGCGACCTCGAAATTGTACTTCGACATCTGCTTCTCGTTCTCGAGAAACACGTCGCCATAGCTCACGCCCTGGTCGTTGAAGGCGAGGTCGTACACGCTGTCGACATTCTGGATGTACATCGCCAGGCGCTCGAGCCCGTAGGTGAGCTCGCCGGCGACGGGCTTGCAGTCGAAGCCGCCCATCTGCTGGAAATAGGTGAACTGGGTCACCTCCATGCCGTCGCACCAGACTTCCCAGCCCAGGCCCCAGGCACCGAGCGTGGGCGATTCCCAATCGTCCTCGACGAAGCGGATGTCATGCTTGGTGAAGTCGATACCGATCGCGGCGAGGGAGCCCAGATAGAGGTTCTGCAGGTCGCTCGGGCTCGGCTTCAGGATCACCTGATACTGGTAGTAATGCTGGAGCCGGTTCGGGTTCTCGCCATAGCGGCCGTCGGTCGGGCGGCGGCAGGGCTGGACGAAGGCGGCGTTCCACGGCTCGGGGCCGAGGGCGCGCAGGGTCGTCGCCGGGTGGAAGGTGCCCGCGCCCATGCGCATGTCATAGGGCTGGAGGATCACGCAGCCCTTCGCCGCCCAATAGTCATGGAGCGTGAGGATCATGCGCTGGAAGCTGAGAGGCTGTGCCATAGGCCTGCGCTTTGGCGTCTCCTCTCCTGACGGTCAATGCCGGTGCTGGATCGTGCAGGCTTTCGCGGCTACCGCTTCGGGATGACCGGTAGCCAAGTGATCCGCCGCCTGATCCCCGCGCTGATGGCGCTAACCCTTTGGGGCTGCGGGCAGAAGGCGCCTGCCCCGGCCGAGAAGGCCGATCCGGCTTTGTGGGTGGCCAAGGACCACGACACCACCATCTACCTGTTCGGCACCGTCCATGTCCTCAAGCCCGGCATCAACTGGTTCCAGGGCGGGCTCAAACAGGCGTTCGACAAGGCCGACACGCTGGTGCTCGAACTGGTGATGCCGCCCGATGCCGAGATGCAGGCGATCGTCGCCGAGTTGGGCACCGCCGCCGGTGGCCCGCCGCTGACCGAGCAGCTGCCCGCCGCCGAGGCCGAGAAGATGCGCGCGGCGCTGCCCAAGTTCGGCATGGCACCCGATTCGCTCGACCGGGCCGAGCCGTGGCTGGCCGCGACGCTCCTGTCGGTGCTGCCGCTCAAGCAGCTGGGATATGACGACAAACAGGGCGCCGAGCTGACCCTGACCAATGCCGCCAAGGCCGCGGGCAAGAAGCTGGAGGGGCTGGAGACCGCACGCCAGCAATTGGGGTATTTCGACGCCCTGCCCCTGCCCGCCCAGCGCAAGCTGCTGGTCGAGACGATCGACGATTTGCCCGAGGCCGGGACCAAGATCGACCAGGCCGTCACCGCCTGGCGCAAGGGCGACGCCGATGGGCTGGCCCGGCTGGTCAATGCCGACATGGCCTCCGCCCCCGAGGTGACCGAGGCGCTGCTCGTTCGCCGCAACCGCAACTGGGCCGACTGGATTTCCCAGCGAATGCAACAGCCTGGCACGGTGTTCGTCGCCGTGGGAGCCGGGCATCTGGCCGGCGATGCCAGCGTGCAGGCGGAGCTGGCGAAGCGCGGGCTGAAGGTGGAGCGGGTGCGGTATTGAGGCGCCGGACAGGCTCCTGAAATACCACCCTCATCCCCGCGCAGGCGGGGATGACAACCCCTTTGGGCCCCTTTTGGCGACCAGACGCACCAGACGCCCAAGTGCGCAAAGGTTGCGCGGTTGCTTGACTCCGGCCCGATTCATATTTAACCAATAGGTTATATATCCAAAAGGTTAGATATGGACGCCCTGAGCAATACCTTCGCCGCCCTGGCCGATCCCACCCGCCGCGCGATCCTGGCGCGGCTGGCGCTGGGAGAAGCCAATGTGGGCGAGATCGCCCAGCCCTTCGCGATCAGTGGCCCGGCGGTGACCAAGCATCTCAAGGTGCTCGAACAGGCCGGGCTGATCTCGCGCAGCCGGGTGGCGCAACAGCGCCCCGCCAGGCTGGAGCCCGAGGCGCTCAGGGCGGCGAGCGAGTGGCTGGGCGAATATCGGCGGTTCTGGGACGCGAAGTTCGATGATCTGGACGCCTATCTGGCGAAACTGCGGACGGGAGAGACGGAATGAACGCGAATGTTGGCATTGGCCGGGAAGTGACGATCGACCGCGTCTTCGCGGCCCCGCGCGAACTTGTCTTCGATTGCATGACCCGAAGCGAACATCTCGAAAAATGGTGGGGCCCGCACGGGTTCGACGTGCCGTTCTGCGAGAGCGATGCCCGCCCGGGCGGCAGTGTCCGCATCGATATGCGGGGCCCGGAACCGTACGGTACCAACCCGGTGCAGGGCGAGTTCGAGGTGGTCGACCGGCCCGAACGGCTGGTGATGGTGCTGCGCGGCTTTCCCTGCGAGGACGGCAGCTGGGGGATCGAGCACCGCACCACCATGGTCTTCACCGACGCGCCCGAAGGCGGCACGCGCATGCAGATGTCGACGGTGGTGCTGCAGGTGAGCGAGGCGCTGCTGCCGGCGCTGGACGGAATGCGCGAAGGGTGGAGCCAGAGCTTCGAGAAGCTGGAAACGCTGCTGCGCCAACTTTAGGGACCAGTGCGCATCATCCCGGCGAAGGCGGGAATCCATTCAGGCTGACGGTGCGGCGCTTTCCGCACGTTCAGCGGCAATGGATCCCCGCCTTCGCGGGGATGGCGGTTATGGGATGCATGGCGACTCTCCTTGCTTTCCCCTGCCCCCTCCGCTATGCGCGCGCCTTCCGTGCCAGGGTCATCCCTGGAGGCCTGGCCGGATTGAACTAACTTTAGCTGATTGGAACGACACATGAGCGATACGCTTACGCTGTCGGCCGAGACGCGCGAGCAGGTTGGCAAGGGAGCCTCCCGCGAGCTTCGTCGTAATGGCCGCGTCCCCGCCGTAATCTACGGCAACAAGCAGGACCCGAAGAGCATCCACGTCGAGGAGCGCGAGCTCTATCGTCTGCTGATGACCGGGCACTTCTTCAATTCGGTCGTCATGATCAATGGCGAGCGCACCCTGCCCAAGGACGTGGCTTTCGACCCCGTCACCGATCGTCCGGTGCACGCCGACTTCCTGCGCATCAGCGAGCACGCGACCGTGCACGTGAACGTGCCGATCGTCTTCACTGACGAGGAAGAGGCCCCCGGCCTGAAGCGCGGTGGCGTCCTGAACGTCGTCCGTCACGAGCTCGACCTGGTCGTCGACGCCGCCGAGATCCCCAGCGAGATCACCATCTCGCTCAAGGGCCTCGAAGTCGGCGATTCGCTGCACATCTCGGCAGTGACCCTGCCGAAGGGCGCGACCTCGGCGATCACCGACCGCGACTTCACCATCGCGACCGTGGTTGCTCCGTCGGCGCTCAAGTCGAGTGAAGGCGACACGACCACGACCGAAGCGGCCGAAGGCGAGGAAGCCGGCGAGTAATCGCCCCTTTTCGAACTACGGCTTCAAAAAATCGCCTCCGCATCCTAGGTGCGGAGGCGATTTTCGTTTGAGCAGGAATTGAGATGCAGCTGTGGGTCGGCCTGGGCAATCCGGGCCCGCAATATGCGATGCACCGGCATAATGTGGGCTTCATGGCGGTGGACGCCATTGCCGAGACCTATGGCTTCACGCCCGAGAAAAAGCAGTTCCAGGGCTGGACCCGCGAAGGGCGGATCGGCAGCGAGAAGGTGGTGCTGCTCAAGCCGGGCACCTTCATGAACGAGAGCGGCCGATCGGTGCGCGCGGCGATGGACTTCTACAAGCTCACCCCGGAAGACGTGACGCTGTTCCATGACGAGCTCGACCTGGTGCCGATGAAGGTGAAGGTGAAGCGCGGCGGCGGCACCGCGGGGCATAACGGCCTGCGCTCGACCGACAAGCATCTGGGGCCGGACTTCCGCCGCGTGCGGATCGGCATCGGCCATCCCGGGCACAAGGACCGGGTGCACGGCTATGTGCTGGGCAACTACGCCAAGAACGAGCTCGACCCGCTCGCCGACATGCTCGGCGCGATCGCCGCCGAGGCGAGCTGGCTGGCGGCGGGGGACGATGTGCGGTTCATGAACGACGTGGCGATGCGACTGCAGGATTGATTGCCGCCAGCGGTTGTCGATGCAGCGGGACCCCGGCTCAAGGCCGGGGGGACCGAGATCGTCAGCAGAGATAGTCGGCCAGTTCCGGGGCGTCGCCCGGCTGGCCTGCCTCCACCCAGGCGAGCTTGCCGGTGAGGAACCCCAGCGCGGTATCGATGGCGGCGCGCCGCTCCTCCAGCCGCGCGATCTGCTCGCGCAATATCTCTGCGGTCCGTTCGGGCGAGCCGGCGCCCGCGCGATATTCGGCATTGAGATCCGCGATCTCGCGCAGCGAATAGCCCAGCGATTGCTGGAGCCGGATCATCCGCGCCGCCGTAACCTCCGCCCGGCCGAAGAGCTGATAGGGATTGGAGCCCCCCTTCGCGCTGCGCTCCGGCCGCAACAGGCCCTTGGAGACATAGAAGCGGACCGTCTCGGGAGACAGGCCGGTTACACTGGCGAATTGCGAGATCAGCATCGGAAAAGCGCCTTGACCCTGTACTAAGCTACGCACTTATGGGCGGGGCTCCTCGAAATTTGGAGTCCTTTCCGCCATGACCCCTCCCCCTTCCCTGCCGCAGTTGCGCCTGGGCGCCGATGGCCCGCTCATCGGGGCGCAAGGCCTTGGCTGCATGGGCATGAGCGAATTCTACGGCGCGACCGATGAAGCCCAGGCCCGCGCCACGCTGGAGCTGGCGCTCGAACGCGGCGTCACCCTGTTCGACACGGCGGACATGTATGGCCTGGGCGCGAACGAGAAGTTCCTGGCGCCCTTCCTGCGCGCGCATCGCGGCAAGGCGCTGATCGCCACCAAGTTCGGCTATGCCCGCACCGTGGAACGGCCCGATGACTGGAGCCTCGACAATCGTCCGGCCTTCATCCGCACCGCGGTCGAGAACTCGCTGCGGCGGCTCGATGTGGAAGCGATCGACCTCTACTACATGCACCGGCGCGATCCCGCCGTGCCGCTGGAGGATTCGGTGGGGGCGATGGCGCGCCTCGTCGAAGAGGGCAAGGTGCGCTGGCTGGGCCTGTGCGCGGTAAGCGCCGGAGAACTGGAGGCGGCCCATGCGATCCACCCCATCGCCGCGCTGCAATCGGAATGGTCTGTCTTCACCCGCGGGATCGAGGCCGAGGTCGCGCCGGTCGCCGCCCGGCTGGGCGTGACGCTGGTGCCCTATTCGCCGCTGGGGCGCGGGATGCTGACCGGCCGCGACTTTGGCGCCGCGCTGGCAGCGGGGGATGCGCGCCAGCATTTCCCGCGCTTCTCGGCGGACAATCTGGCGGCGAATGCGCGGCTGGTGGCGGAGATCGAGCAGCAGGCCGACGCGATGGGCGCGACTCCGGCGCAACTGGCGCTGGCATGGCTCCACGCAAAGGCAGCGGCGCTGGGCGTGAAGGCCGTGCCGATCCCCGGCACGCGCAGGCCCGCCCGGCTGGAGGAAAACCTGGCCGCGCTGGCGCTGCATCCGCCCCGGGAGGCGCTGGACGCCCTCGATACGCTTGCCGATGCGGTGCAGGGCATCGCGATCTGAACAAATCCGCCGGGAGAGCCGGTTGTGCCTTGCCTCAGGAGCATGGCCGGCTATCCCCGCGCTCCATTTCATCGAAGAGGAATTTCATGCCGGTCACCGGAGGATGCCGCTGCGGCGCCGTACGCTACACGATCGATCTCGAGGCACTGCCGCTCAGCTATGCCTGCCATTGCCGCGACTGCCAGACCTGGAGCGGCGGCGGCTTCGCGCTGCACGCGCTGCTTCCCGAGACGCTGGTGACGATCTCCGGCGAGGCTGCCGATTTCCGGATCGGGGCGGACGAGGCCATGGCATCCGAGCATATCGGCTGCCCGGCCTGCATGACCCGCATCGCCAATCGCAACAGCGCGGTGCCGGGCATGGTGATCCTGCGGGCGGGAACGCTGGATCGCAGCGACGAACTCACCCCGGCCGCGCATATCTGGACGAGCCGCAAGCAGCCCTGGCTGGACATCGGCGACACGCCGCACTTCGCGGAGACACCCAGCCCCGCGCAATTCGCGCAGGCGCTCGGCCTGGGCCAGTGACGGGGTGATCGGCCGGCGGCCCGCGCTCGCGGCCGATCAGAGCTCCGGCCGATAGGGCTGGAGCAGGCCCAGCCGGACCAGCTGGGCGAGCAGCGCGCCGATCTCGGCTTCGGGGTGATGCGCAAAGCGGGCGCGGAGCTCCTGGACGCTGACCGCCGGGCGGGACAGCGCATAGTCCGCGGCATCGGCGATCGGGCCGAGCGGCTGGTCGCCGGCGCCGGTGCGCAATGACGCGCCGGTCTCCAGCCAGGCGACCGAGGCGGCGCGATCGGTGCGCGCGTAGAAATCGAGCATCGGCCGCTCGGGCAGCGCGAGGTCGCGGCCGGAGGCTGCGAGCTGGCGCTGGCGGAGCGTCACTTCCTCGAGCAGCGCGCGGCTGCGCGCGAGCTCCGACAGCCGCGCGCCGAGGGCCGCGAGCTGGCCGGCCAGCGCCTGTCCGTCCTGGGCGCGGGCATCGGCGAGATAGGCGCGGAAGGCCGGCTCGCGCAGCGCCATGTCCTGGAGCAGCTCGAACAGCAGCTTGCCCGAATGCGGGGTGATGCCGAGCGTGAGGTGGAGCGATTCGGCGGAGCTGGCCAGCGCATCGTGGAAATAGCCGCGCGGGATATAGAGCACGTCGCCGGGGCGCAGCGTGACGTCCATCAGCACCGGCCCCTTGGCGGCATCGATCCGCGCCTGGGCATCGTCGCCGGTCAGCGGCTCGAGCGGGTTCTCGGCGCGATTGGCATAGATCCGCCAGCGCTTCTCGCCGACGCAGTGGATCGCGAACACCTCGTGCAGGTCGCAGTGCGAGGCGAAGGCCTGGATGCCCTGGAAGGAGCAATAGAGATTGGCCTCGACCCGCGCCGAGAATCGCCGGGCGAGCGCATCGGTGAGCGCGCGGATCTCGGGCGCGACCTGCTCGACCGCATCGGCGACCAGGCTGGCGCCCATCGCCAGGAACATCTCGACCTTGGCCGGATCGGCGAACCGGCGGGTGCCGCCGCGGCCGGGAACCGCGTCCATGTAGAAATCAGGCGCGACCGGCGCGCTGTTGAGCAGCAGCTTGATATGCTCCGGCCCCCAATGGGTCCGCACGCCGAGCAGCTGGTTGAGCCGTTCCCAGCCGATGACGGCCGCGCGGTTCGATCCCGCGGGCGCGGGAATATGGACCGGCTTGCGGCCCCAATAATCGGCAAGGAAGTGCTCGGGCGCCAGCGGCGCGATCAGCTCGGCGAGTTCCACCGGTGCACGCTAGCGGGTGCGGGCGCCGTTTGTCGATGGCGCTGGCGCTGGTGGCGATCTCGGTCGGCGCGTTCGACGCAGAAGAAGCGGGACCCAGGGTCGAGCCCGGGGTGACGGAGAAAGGGGCACAAACAAAAGGGGCCCCGGCGAACCGGAGCCCCTTTCCTGTTTTCGCGACGTTGCCGGCTTACTTCTTGCCGACGACCACGCCGATCAGGCGCTGCTGGGCGCCGCCGATCGTGCCCGAGGCCGAGAAGACCACGCCGACCTGCTCGCCCTGCGAGCCGAAGAAGCCACCCGCCAGCGTGCCGGTGAGCGGGCTGGTGTTGGTGAAGCTGCCGGTCCACTGGTTCTGGCCGACCGGGATCGCGCCCTGGGCAGTGAAGTTGGCATAGGCGACCGGGGTCCCGCCGCCGGCCGGGATGGTGCTGAGCGTGAAGGTCATGTCGACCACGCCGGTGGCGAAGTTCACGCTGGTGGTCACCGTGCCGCTGACCTTGTTGATCGCGGTGCTGGTGCCGCTGGTGCTGACCAGACGGCCGGTCATGCGGCTGGTGTACGACACGGTGCCGGTGGTCGGCATGTCCGACGTCGCGGTCGAGAAGCCCCAGGCGGTGTAGGCGAGGCGCTTCTGGCCCGCGGTCGAATCGCCGCGCCACCAGTTGGCCCAGCTGACGCGGCTGAGCGCCAGAGCGGTGTCGCTGGTCGGCCCGACGCCGGTGCTCGACACGGCGGTGACCACGTTGTTGAGATACTCGACCTGGTCGAACTTGCCCGCGGTGGTGGTGTCGTCGCGGCGGAAGACGAACTCGGTGTTGGCCGGGACCGCATTGGCGGAGAGCGTCGCGGTGCAGGTCTGGCCGGTCGGCACGCAGAAGCGCGCTTCCTCGGTGTTCTCGCGCATCACATAGGTGCCGGTCGCGATCGCGGTATCGGTGGCGAGGCGCACGCGGCTCGACAGCGTTTCGGTGTTGGCGGCGCCGAGGGTGACCGCGCTGGTCGCCGGATCGCCGGTGTAGCTGGTCGCGGCGCTGAAGGTGTAGAACTCGGTCGGCGCGGTCAGCGGGAAGCTGGCATAGGTCGGCGACGCGGTGGGCGTCGGGGTAGGCGTGGCGGTCGGCGTCGGAGTCGCGGTCGAGCTATTGCCGCCACCGCAGCCCGACAGTGCAACCGTCGCGGCAAGCGCGCTCATGAACATGTGACGGCGAATCATTCCCTGCTCCTCAAAACACACGGGCACCGAAAGGGGTTTGCCCCTGTACCCCAGATGAATGGCCCTCAGTCAAGCCATGCCGGTTCCGGCTAATCCGGACCCAATACGGCGCTTTGAGGGCCTTGGAAAACGAAACCGCGCATGTCGGTGTTCGTCCTCCGTCGTGACGGAGACGGAGCCGCGGCGGACGTTCCGCAAGCCCGTGCTGGCAAAAGCGGCGCTTTGCCTCTATCGGGCGCCTTTCCCCAATTCACTGGAACAGGCTTCACATGGGTTTCCGCTGCGGCATCGTCGGGCTTCCGAACGTTGGCAAGTCCACGCTCTTCAACGCGCTGACCGAGACGGCGGCTGCGCAGGCGGCGAATTATCCGTTCTGCACGATCGAGCCGAATGTCGGCAATGTCGCCGTGCCCGATCCCCGGCTGAACAAGCTGGCCGAGATCGCCGGCTCGCAGAAGATCATCGAGACGCAGCTCGGCTTCGTCGACATCGCCGGCCTGGTGCGCGGCGCGAGCAAGGGCGAGGGCCTGGGCAACCAGTTCCTCGGCAATATCCGCGAGGTGGACGCGATCGTCCATGTGCTGCGCTGCTTCGAGAATGACGACATCCAGCATGTCGACAACAAGGTCGATCCGATCGCCGATGCCGAGACCGTCGAGACCGAGCTGATGCTCGCCGACCTGGAGAGCCTCGAGAAGCGCGTGCCGAACCTGCAGAAGAAGGCGGCGCAGGGCGACAAGGAGTCGAAGGTCGGCGCGAGCGTGCTCGGCCAGGCGCTCGACCTGCTGCGCGACGGCAAGCCCGCCCGCCTCACCGAGCCGAAGGACGCCGACGAGGAGCGCGTGTTCAAGCAGGCGCAGCTGCTCACCGGCAAGCCGGTCCTGTACGTGTGCAACGTCAACGAGGAAGACGCGGCGAACGGCAACGAACTGTCGGCCAAGGTGTTCGCCAAGGCCAAGGCCGAGGGCGCCGAGGCGGTGGTCGTCTCGGCGGCGATCGAGGCCGATATCGCGACGATGCCGGTCGAGGACCGCGCCGAGTTCCTCGGCGAGCTGGGGCTGGAGGAGACCGGCCTCGCCCGCGTGATCCGCGCCGGCTACAAGCTGCTGCACCTGCTGACCTTCTTCACCGTCGGCCCCAAGGAAGCGCGCGCCTGGACGGTGGACGAAGGCGCCACCGCGCCGAACGCCGCCGGCGTGATCCACAGCGACTTCGAGAAGGGCTTCATCCGCGCCGAGACGATCGCGTACGACGATTTCGTCGCGCTGGGCGGCGAAGCCAAGGCCCGCGAAGCCGGCAAGCTGCGCGCGGAAGGCAAGGCGTACATCGTCAAGGACGGTGACGTGATGCACTTCCTGCACAGTTGAGCGTTGGGCCCATCGCTATCCACTGAGAGGGGAATTCGATGGGCCTGTTGGACAAGTTGCTGGGGCGCGGCGCGGCCAAGTCCGAACCGGCGGCGCAACCGCTGCCGGCGGACGATGAGGGCGTGCTGGTCAACGCCTATGCCACCGTGCGCGACCTGCCGCCGCTGGGCTTCGCGCATGTATTGCACAACCGGCGCGACCTGTCCGATCCCGAGCTGGCGCCGCATCTCGACGGCTTTACCGGCTATGTGATGGGGCGCGGCGACGGCCAGATGACCATGACGCGCTATCATCTGTGGCGGCATATCCAGCGGGTGCGCCACCAGATCAGCTTCTCGGTGGCGGCCGACGCGTTCGGCGAGATCGCGCAATGGGCGCGCGACGCCAACGCCGTGTTCTTCCTGCCCGACGGTTCGGTGCGCGCGCCGGACGGGGCGGTGCTGATCGACGGCGCCGGTGCGAGCGATCCCGCCGCCGCCCTGCCCTACCAGCCCGACGCCGTGGCACGCCGCGAACACACGCTGGCGGCCCTCGCCGGGATCGAGCCGCGGCCGCCCGCCAGCATGCCGCCCGCGCTTGGCGAGGCCGAGGTGGTGCTGCGCCCGGCGGCGGCGGTGCTGCGGCGCGCGTTGGCGCTGACTTGCGTGGCAGTCCATGCCGAGAATCTGGGTGCCGGCGACGACGACATCCGCCCCCGGCTGCGCGAGGCGAACCCTGTCGGCATGGCATCGCTGACCCCGGAGGAAGCGGCCTTCCTCGAGGCCGACGCCCCCGATGCGCAGACCGTCAGCAAGATGGGCTGGCGCTACGAAGCGCTGAACACACTGCTCTGGGCGCTGGGCAATCCGGCCGGAAAACTCGACTCCAGCGACCAGATTGCCGATGCCGGCACGCTTGCACGCGCCGTGCTCGAGCTCGCAGAGGCACCGGCGGCCGATCCGCAGCTTCGCCCCGTTCCGGAGATCCTCGATGCGCTCGACCGGACCTGGCGCGCGCACTGGATCGTCCGGCAAGCACACCAGCAAGGAACGCAACCCGATGGGCTGAACCCCGATATCATCATGGAACGCCATGTCGCGCTCAACTGGCTGACCGGGTTCCAGCAGGCGCGCGGCACCGAATGGGACGATATCGACACGCCGAGCTGAGCGGCCCTCAGGGCGTCTTCGCGCCCGGCAGTGTGGCGAGGCGGGCCTTGGGGATCTTGAGGACCATGCCCGCGGCACGGCCCGGCACCGCGCTTACCCGATATTCGGCGGCGGTGCCGTAGATCTGGGCGATGTCGGCGGGCGACAGGCCGTACTCGGCCGACAGCCAGGCGAACATGCTCGACGAGGCGGTGCGGAATGACGCGTCGAGCGAGCCGTCCATGCCGATCGCGACGAGGTGGGTCGACGTCTCGATGCGGACCTGGCCGGCGCTCTTGCCGCGGACGAGATCGACTTCGACCTCGACGTCCATCGACGTCTCGAGCGCGTCGCCGGTGGTCTCGCCGTCGCCCTGCGCCGCATGCGCATCGCCGAAATAGAGCAAGGCGCCAGGCACCGCGACCGGGAGATAGACGGTTGTCCCCTCGCCCATCTCGTTGAAGTCCATATTGCCGCCGAACCGGCCGACATCGCCCGAGCCGGGCGCGGGCGAGCGGGCATCGACCGCGACGCCGATGCCGCCGAGCATCGGCCTAACCGGCACCCAATAGCCCTTGAGCGCATCGCCCGGCGCCTCGGGCATGGCGATGCCCTTGTCGCGGTCGAGTCGCCAGGGGACCGGCTTGCCCGTCCCCGCCAGGCGGACCGCGGTGCGCGCGTCCTGGCCGCGCTCGGTCATGCCGTTGGTACTGATCGCGGTATCGCGGTTGAGCCGGAGCTTGCGGATGCGGACGACCAGCGTGTCGCCGGGCATCGCGCCGTCGATATAGAAGGGACCGGTCTGCGGATTGCCGGGCGCGGCGCGGCGGACGCCGTCCGCATCGATGCCGGCGGCATCGATCGTGCTGGTGTGGATCGTGTCGCCCGGATTGACATGGAGCGCAGGCGGATTGGACGGCGAGAACTCCCGGTAGAAACGCGTCGGCACGAATTCGTGGCGCATCGCCGGCCGGGCCACGGGCTCGGACGGGCGCTCGGCGGTGAAGCTGAGGCGGTGCGGGATGCGCTTCGGCTCGGATCCGTCGACCAGCAGCATCTCGCCGGTGATCCGCCCCTTCACGAGCCGGGCGGTGACATCCTCCGAGCCGCCGACGCTGTCCCTGGCCAGGAAGCGTATCGCATCGCCCTTCACCGTGCCGGTGAGCACGTCGCCGGTCAGGTCGCCGGTGATCGTGGCGCCCTCCTGCTTGAGGGTGAGCGTCCAGACGGTGGGCGTGCCGAAATAGTCGACGGTGACGATCCAGCGCCCCGCGACCTGCTCCTGTGCCTGCGCTGCCGCCGGCATCGCGCAGACCAAAGCCGCCGCACTCCACAAACCACCCCGCATATCGCCCTCCCTGCGACTTCGTTTCGATGAAGCAATGGTTTGAAGACTGAACTTCAAATGAACCGCGGGCGGGTTCGCGACGGCACGGCTTGCGCTTGCGGTGGCACGCGGGCCAGATATGCGCCATGCGCCGCCCCTCCCCCGTCCCCGTCCTTCGCCAGCTGGGCATCGTCTCGGGTTTCGCGGTGGCGGGGCTGAGCCTGGCCTATCTGCTGGTGCTGGCGATCGGGCTGGCGACGCTGCCCGAGCGCGACGCGCCGATCGGCCAGCCCTGGTTCGGGGCGATGGAAATACTGATCCTGTTGCTGGTGCCGTTCCTGCTCGGGCTCGCCACCGCCGTGCGCGGCACCGGGCTGGCGCCGCGCTTCACCCGGCCCGCCTTGCCCCTGATGGCCGCCGCGCTGGCGTTGACCAGCGTGGTGCATCTGTCGATCCTGGCACTTGGGGCAGAGGACGCCTTCGCCTGGCCGAGCCTGCCCTATATGCTCGACATCCTCGCCTGGGACGGCTTCTTCGCGGTTGCCGTGCTGCTGATGGCGCCGGCGTTTCGCGGCGAGGTCACAATCTACCGGCTGCTGCTCGGCAGCGGCGCACTGGCGCTGCTCGGACTGCTCGGGCCACTGAGCGGAGTGATGCCGCTGCGGATGATCGGGGTGATCGGCTATGCGCTAGTGTTCCCGATCGCGGCGGCGCTGATCGCGCGCTGGTTCAGCCGGTGGCGGCCGGCAGCGCAAAGCTGACCGGCGCGGCATCGACCCGGCCGGGCAGCGCCGGCATCGTTCCGTCGCGCAGGAAGCGCATCGTCGCCGCATCGAGATCGGGATGATCGCGCAGCAGCCGGCCATTGTGCTGGCCGCGATGCACGATCAGCGTGCGGGCATTGGGAAACCAGGGCAGCACGTCCACCAGATTCTCGACCGGGGTGTTGGCGTCCCAATCGCCCTGGACGAACAGGATCGGGGTCTCGTCGCGCACCGGCAGACGGAAGGCGTCGCCAAGATCGGCGGTGGCCCAGGCATCGGCGGTAGCGGCATAGGAAGCGAAATTCCACGGGCCGAGCATGTCGAGCGCCGGGTCCGCCTGGATCTGCGCCCAGCGCGCCGCAGTGACGCCGGTTGCAGTGTCGATCAACGGGCCGATCAGCGCGGTGGTGCTGGCCTTGCGGGTCTCGGCTTCCTCGGCGGCCCAGGCCTGGTAGCGGCCATGATAGGCGTCGATCACAAAGGCCGGCCATTTGCTCGCATCGACGACATGGCTGAACAGCGCGCGCTGATAGTCGCCAAGGCCCAGCACCACCTTGCCGGTGCCGGGCAGCTCGACGGTAACCGGCGCGGCGGCGAGGCGATCGCGCACCGTGCGCGCCGCCGCGATCAGCCCGCCTTTGGGAATGAAGGGCTTGAGCGCCGGATCCTGCTCGGCCTCGAAGGCGACGCGCTGCATCACCGCGAAGACATGGGCCGGCATGTCGTACCCGTTGGCGAGCGGCTCAACCAGGGAGATCAGCCCGCGCGCCACCGTGCCCGGATGGCGCTTGAGCACGGCAAAGGCCCATTGCGAGCCGAAGCTGGCGGCGGTGAGGCTGATCCGGTCATAGCCGAGCGCGCGGCGGACCGCATCGACATCATCGGCGCATTCGGCGATCGTGTAGCCGGCCAGGTCGTGCCCCGGATTGGCGGCCACCGCCCCTTCGGCCAGCTTGCGCGTGACCGCGATCTCGTCCTCGATCCGGCTGGGCCGGTCGAGCGGGGCGGCGGGATAGCGCAGCTCGAGCATGTCGCCGCGCAGCGTGTAGCCGCGCTGTTCGACGATCACGAGGTCGTTGGTCTCGGCATGGTCGAGCCACATGCGCAGCCGGCGCTTCGCGCGCGGGCTGGGATCGCCGAGCGTGTCGAGCAGGGTGACGCCAGGGCCGCCGACGAGGAGGAAGATCGGCGGCTGGTTGCTCGGCTTCGTCGCCTTGATCCGCAGCACGCCGACCGTGATGCGCTTGCCGTCGGGCTTCGCGCGATTTTCGGGAACGGTGATCGCCCCGACCTCGTAGCGGACCGGGCTGCCGTCCGAGGCGGTCTCGGTGCCGGGGGCGAGGGTGAGCGGGCTCTGCGCCGCCGCGGGCGGTGCCGCCGCCAGGCCAACCGCGAAGACCAATCCGAGCAGCAGCCGCATCCACCCCTCCCCCGTTTCGAGCATCGTGACGCAGCCAAAATGAACGGGAGGTTAGCCGGCGATTTGCTCGTCCCGTCCCGTCGATGATACGACTTACCGCCGCAACATTTTGCTGTCAGGGGCCCCGACATGCGCTGGTATTCGAAGATCGCCGCCGCGGCCCTTGCCGCCGTCCTCCAGGCCTGTGCCACGGCACCCGTCGCCGCACCGCCGCCCGCCGTGGCACCGGCGGTTACCGAGCAGCGCGCGCCGGTGACGATCCTCGTCTCGATCGACGGCTTCCGCAGCGATTATCTCGATCGCGGGGTGACGCCGAACCTGTCGCGGCTGGCGGGGGGCGGCGCGACCGGGATCATGCACCCGAGCTTCCCGTCCAAGACCTTCCCCAATCACTGGACGCTGGTGACCGGCCTCTATCCCGACCATCACGGCATCACCGCCAACAAGATGGAGGACACGGCGCGGCCGAAGGAAGTCTTCACCATGCAGAGCGACGACCCGTTCTGGTGGAACGAAGCGATGCCGATCTGGGTGGACGCGGAGAAGGCGGGCATCCGCACCGGCACCGAATTCTGGCCGGGATCGAACGTCGCGGTGGGCGGCGTGAAGGCCGACAAATGGCCGTACAAGATCGAAGGCGGCACGCGGCCGAGCGACTGGGCGCAGTTCAACCAGGTCATCACCGGCGAGCAGCGCGTGAACGCGATCCTCGACTGGCTGCGGCGGCCCGCTTCGATCCGGCCGAAGTTCCTGACGCTCTATTTCGACACGGTCGACAGCGCCGGCCATAGCTACGGCCCCGACGACAAGCGCACGACGGCGGCGGCTGCCGATGTCGACAAGCGGATCGGCGAGCTGGTCGACGGGCTCGCCGCCTTGGGCCAGCCGGCGAACCTGGTGATCGTCGCCGACCACGGCATGGCGCAGGTCAGCGGCAAGCGCGCCATCTCGATCAACAACCTGGTGAAGGCCGAGGATTACCATTTGGTCGAATCCGGCCCCTATCTCAGCCTGATCCCGACCCCGGGGCGCGAGGCCGTGGTCGAGAAGGCCCTGCTCGGCAAGCACGACCATTTCGAATGCTGGCGCAAGGCCGAGATCCCGGCGCGCTTCCATTACGGCACCAATCCGCGCGTGCCGGCGATCTTCTGCCTGGCCGAGACCGGCTGGCAGGTCGGCGAGAAGGATATCGATCCCGACCAGATCGGCGGCAATCACGGCTTCGACAATCTCTCGCCCGAGATGAACGCGCTGTTCGTCGCCAATGGCCCGGCCTTCCGGGCGGGGACGACGGTGCAGCCCTTCGTCAATGTCGACATCTATCCACTGCTGCGCGACCTGATCGGCCTGCCGCCCAAGGCCGGGGTGGACGGGAATGACGCGCCGTTCCGGGATGTGCTGGTTCGGTAGGTTTGAGTCATCGCCCTGGCTGCTCCCCGGCGAAAGCCGGGGTCCAGGGTCACAGGCGATACGGCAGAGAAACCCTGGGCCCCGGCGTTCGCCGGGGGACTGAAGAGATTTGACGCCCCCCTCTCACAAAGGAGGGCTTGCGCCCGATCGGTTTTCATCCGAAACTGATTGCATGCTCTATTGGGAAGACATGCAGGTCGGCAAGAAGCGGAGCTTCGGCCGTTATGAGGTCACGCGCGAGGAGGTGCTCGAGTTCGCGCGCAAATATGACCCTCAGCCCTTCCATCTCGACGACGCGGCGGCGGCGCAGACGCATTTCAAGCGGCTGGCGGCGAGCGGCTGGCACACCTGCGCGATGACGATGGCGATGACGGTCGCCGAGATGTCGGTGGTACCCCAGGCGAGCCTGGGCGCGGCGGGGATCGACGAGCTGCGCTGGCTCAAGCCGGTCTATCCCGGCGACGTGCTCCGGGTCGAGACCGAGGTGCTGGAAGTGACCCCCTCGCGCAGCCGGCCCGAGATGGGCAGCCTGAAGAACCAGACCACCACCTTCAACCAGCATGACGAGCCGGTGCTGCGGTTCACCGGGCTGGTGCTGATGCGGCGGCGGCCGGCGGAGCAGGCTTAGCTCCCCTCCCTGCAAGGGAGGGGCCGGGGGTGGGTGGATGACCGCGTTACGGCCGCCATTCCACCCAGCCCAACAGTATCGCCAAGCCTCCACCCACCCCTAGCCCCTCCCTTCCAGGGAGGGGAATTCAGGGGATCAATGCCCGTCGAACGCCACCAGCGCATGCACCGCGATGCCATCGCTGCGCAGCGCGTCGGCGCCGCCCAGCTCGGGCAGGTCGACGACGAACGAGGCCTGGACGACTTCGGCACCGGCCTTCTTGAGCAGGCGCACCGCGGCACGGGCGGTGCCACCGGTGGCGATCAGGTCGTCGACGAGCAGCACGCGGGCGCCCGGGGCCAGTGCATCGGCATGGATGGCGATCCGGTCAGTGCCGTACTCGAGCGCATAATCCTCGGCGATCGTCGCGCCCGGCAGCTTGCCGTCCTTGCGGACCAGCAGCATGCCCGCGCCAAGCTTCACCGCCAGCGCCGCGCCGAACAGGAAGCCGCGCGCCTCGATGCCCGCGACCAGGTCGATCTTGCCTTCCACGGCCGCCGCCATGCGGTCGATCGTGAGCGCCAGCCCCTCGGCATCGAGCAGCAAGGTGGTGATGTCGCGGAACATGATCCCCGGCTTGGGGAAATCGGGGATGGTCCGGATACGCTGCCGGATATCGTCATTCATCGAAACGGACCCTTCGAACACTGATCTGAACACAGCAATCCCGCCCGGGCCAAGCCAGGGCGGGATTGCGTTGCTTCGTCTTGTACCGCCGAAGCGGGATCAGTGCTTAACGCCTGCCCACACCGAGCGATAGGCGCCATAGGTCAGGAAGGCCGCAAAGATCAGGAAGCCGAGCACGGCGAAACCGGCCTGGCGGCGGGTCTCGAGCGTCGGCTCCGCGGTCCACACCAGGAAGGCCGAGACGTCCTTCGACATCTGGTCGACCGTGGCGCGGGTGCCGTCCGAATATTGAACCTGGCCGTCCTGCGTCAGGGGCGGCGGCATCGCGATGTTGAGGTTCGCGAAATAGGGGTTGAAGTGCATGCCGTCCGGCGTCTTGGCGAATTCCGGGAACTTGGCCAGCGCCTCGGCCGAGGGCTTCTTGTCGTAGCCGGTCAGCAGCGAGTGGACATAGGCCGCGCCGTCATGCCGCGCCTTGGTGATCAGGCTGAGGTCCGGCGGGGTGCCGGTGCCCGGATAATAGACCTTGGGGAAGCGATCCGAGGGCACGTTGTCACGCTCGCCCCAGGTGCCGCCCTTCTCGTCGAACACCGGCTGCTTGGTGCCCCAGTCCTTGGCGATCTTCTTCACCTCGGCCTCGCTGTAGCCCAGGTCCTTCAGGTTGCGGAAGGAAACCAGGTTGAGCGAGTGGCATGTCGAGCAGACGTCCTTGTAGACGAGGAAGCCGCGCTGGAGCTGGGCGCGGTCGAACTTGCCGAACGGCCCGTCCGAGGCGAGCTTCAGCTCCTCCGGATGCTTGTGCATGGCGTGCTCGGCGGTTTCCGCCGGCGGTTCCTTGATGACGCCGCGGACCGAGCCGTAGAGCGCGATCAGCAGCACGACGATGAAGGCACCGCCGACCAGGAACTTGATCGATTTGATGAACAGCGAAGTCATGGTTCCTGGTCCCCCTTACGCGCCGGTCTTGGCCAGCACGGCCTCGGTGATCGAGCCCGGCAGCGGCTTCGGCGTCTCGATGCTCGAGATGATCGGCACGATGATCAGGAAGTGTGCGAAGTAATAGGCCGCCGCGATCTGGCTGACGATCACGTAGAGCGGCTCGGCCGGCGAGCCGCCGCAATAGCCGAGCACCAGCACGTCGAACACCAGCACCCAGAACGCCACCTTGTACATCGGGCGATAGGCACCCGAACGCACCGGCGACTTGTCGAGCCAGGGCAGGAAGAACAGCAGCAGGATCGAGCCGAACATCGCCAGCACGCCCCACAGCTTCGCCGGGAGGATGAAGTCCGCGGTGAAGGCGCGCAGGATCGCGTAGAACGGCCAGAAATACCATTCGGGGACGATGTGCGCCGGGGTGGAGAGCGGGTTCGCCGGGATATAGTTGTCCGGGTGGCCCAGATAGTCCGGCGCGAAGAAGATCAGCACCGAGAACAGGATCAGGAACACCACCACGCCCAGGCCGTCCTTCGCCGTGTAATACGGGTGGAACGGCACGGTATCCTGCTCGCCCTTCACTTCCACGCCGGTCGGGTTCGACGAACCCGGGATGTGGAGCGCCCAGATGTGGAGGATCACGGCGCCCGCGATCACGAAGGGCAGCAGATAGTGGAGCGAGAAGAAGCGGTTCAGCGCGGCATCGTCCGGCGCATAGCCGCCGAGCAGCCATACGCGGATCCAGTCGCCGGCCACCGGGATCGCCGAGAAGAAGCCGGTGATCACCTGCGCCCCCCAGAAGCTCATCTGCCCCCAGGGGAGCACATAGCCCATGAAGGCGGTGGCCATCAGCAGCAGGAAAATCACCACGCCGAGCAGCCACACCATCTCGCGCGGCGCCTTGTACGACCCGTAATAGAGGCCGCGGAACATGTGGATGTAGATCACCACGAAGAACATCGAGGCGCCGTTCGCGTGGGCGAAGCGCAGGAACCAGCCCGCGTTCACGTCGCGCATGATGCCCACATTCACGCTCTCGAACGCGCCTGCGGCCGAGGAGTGGAAGTGCATCGCCAGCACGATGCCGGTGATCAGCTGACAGACCAGCGCGACCCCGGCGAGCACGCCGAAGTTCCACCAGTAGTTGAGATTGCGCGGCACCGGATAGCCGGCGCCGACGGCGTTGTAGACGAAGCGCGGCAGGGGCAGACGCGAGTCCACCCACTGCATCACCGGGTTCTTAGGCTCATAATGCTTGGCCCAGGGAAAGCTCATCGCGCTCTATCCTCACCCAACCACGGCGATAGCGCCGTTGATGTTATATTTTGGAACCTCGAGGTTCTTCGGCGCCGGGCCCTGGCGGATGCGGCCGGCAGTGTCATAGGCCGAGCCATGGCAGGGGCAGAAATAGCCGCCGAACGGCCCGCGATTCTCGCCCTCGCCCGCGCCCAGCGGCACGCAGCCGAGATGGGTGCACACGCCCAGCGTGATCAGCCAGTTGGTGTGGTCCTTCGCCGTGCGCTGCTCGAGCGTCTGCGGATCGCGCAGCGACGAGACGGGCACCGCGTCCGCGGCGGCGATCTCGGCCGGCGTCAGGTTGCGCACGAACAAGGGCTGCTTGCGGAAGCTGGTCTTGATCGCCATGCCCGGCTCGATCTTCGACAGGTCCACCTCGGTGGTGGACTGCGCGAGCACATCGGCCGACGGGTTCATCGAATTGACCAGCGGCAGAACCACGACGCCCGCGCCCACAGCCGCGACCGAAACGGCGGCATATTGGAGATAATCGCGACGACGGGGATTCTCGGGACCGGCCAGATCGGCTTCAATTGCCATGTTTACCCCTTGCACTTCGGACTTGCCGCGGCGAACGCGCGGACAGAACGTAAAGCTCAACACGGGCGCTAAGGGCCCCCTCGTTGCCCTTCGATGTCCCCCGAATAGGCCAGCCGAGGTGATAGACGGCGGCTGCGCGCTTCCGCAACAGCCTTTTTCAGCGGCTTGTTACGCAAGGGAATAGAACGCTAGGAGCAAAGCCATGCGACTAGCCCTGTTCGAACCCGATATTGCCGGCAATGTTGGCGCCGTGCTGCGACTTGGAGCCTGTTTCGACACGCCCGTCGACCTGATCGAGCCGATGGGATTCGCGTGGAACGACGCGGCCTTGCGCCGCGCCGCCATGGATTATGGCGGCCAGGCCGATGTCGTGCGCCATGCCGATTTCCACGCATTCGCCGAGAAGCTGCCGGGCCGCGTGATCCTGTTCACCACGCGCGGATCGATTCCGCTCAACCAGGCGCGGTTCGAGCCGGGCGACACCCTGCTGTTCGGCTCCGAGGGCCGCGGCGCCCCCGATTATGTCCATGAACGCGCCGATCTCGCGGTGCGTATCCCGATCCGCGCGGGCCTGCGCTCGCTCAACCTAGCCGTGTCCGCGGGCATCTCGCTCGCCGAGGCACTGCGCCAGACCGATGGATTCCCCCCGCAATGATCGCACCCGACGAGCAGCAGCAGCGCGCCCGCGCCTGGTTCGAGGAACTGCGCACCGCGATCTGCACCGAATTCGAGGCGATCGAGGCCGAGGCCGGATCGGACGCCAGGTTCGACTATATCGCCTGGGACCGTACCGATCCCTCGGGCGAGCCCGGCGGCGGCGGCGTGCGCGGGGTGATGAAGGGCAAGGTGTTCGAGAAGGTGGGCGTGAACGTCTCCACCGTCGGTGGCAGCCTGGAAGGCGATTTCGCCAAGTCGATCCACGGCGCGGGCGAGGACCCGAAATTCTTCGCCACCGGCATCAGCCTGGTCGCGCACATGGCCAATCCGCATGTGCCGGCGGTGCACATGAACACGCGCTTCCTGACCACGACCAAGCGCTGGTTCGGTGGCGGGGCCGACCTAAATCCGCCGGTCCCGTACGAGGAAGACACCGCCGAATTCCATGCCGCGTTGCAGGCGGCCTGCGACGCGCATGACCCGGCGCATTATCCGCGCTTCAAGGCCTGGGCGGACGAGTATTTCCACATCCCCCACCGCAAGACGCATCGCGGGGTGGGCGGGATCTTCTACGATCACCTGGAAGGCGCCGGTGACGAAGGCTGGGAGGCGAATTTCGCCTTCACCCGGGATGTCGGCCGTGCGTTCCTCGACATCTATCCGCGCATCGTCCGCAAGCGGATGGGGATGGACTTCACGCCCGAGGACAAGCAGCGCCAGCTCGAATGGCGCGGCCGCTATGCCGAGTTCAACCTGATCTATGACCGGGGGACGCTGTTCGGGCTCAAGACCGGCGGCAATATCGACGCGATCCTGATGAGCCTGCCCCCGATGGCGGCGTGGTCGTGATTCACGCTGCTCTCCCTCCTCTCGTCATCCCCGCGCAGGCGGGGATCCAGGGTTGCAGAGCGACGTCCTTCGTGACTCTGGATCCCCGCCTGCGCGGGGATGACGGAGTGTGGGACAAGGCCAGCACATGGGCCTGATCCCGGTCGCCGACGACCAGATCGCCACCGTAGTCACCGCGCTCGAGATGCTGGCGCGGCCGCGGCCCCGCCCGCTGCCCGATTCGCCGCTGCGGCTGGTGCGCTGGCCGGCGCCCGACCCGGCCAAGTACCGCGCGCTGTTCCGCCGCGTCGGCGAGCCCTGGCTGTGGTTCTCGCGGCTGGTGATGGCGGAGGACCGGCTGGTCTCGATCATCCAGGACCCGAAGGTGCATGTGTTTGCGGTGGTCGACCGCGCCGGCATCGAGGTGGGCATGCTCGAGCTCGACTTCCGGGTCGAGGCGACCTGCGAGCTGGGGTTCGTGGGTCTCATTCCCGAGCTGGCCGGCAAGGGCCATGGCGGCTGGCTGATGGCGCATGCGCTGATGCTCGCCTGGACGCCCGAGGTCACCCGCGTCTGGGTGCACACCTGCACGCTCGATTCGCCCGGCGCGCTCGGCTTCTACCGCAAGCATGGCTTCGTCCCCTACAAGCGCACGGTGGAGACCTTCGCCGATCCGCGGCTGGCGGGCGTGCTGGCGGCGGATGCCGCGCCTCAGATCCCCTGCCTGGGCGCGCCGGCGAGCCGATAGGCGGCGACGCGGATCAGCGCGAGCGCGGCCCAGGCCGCCCCGCCGATCAGCGCGCTGACCAGCCAGGATACCGGCGCGATCGCCTGCACGCCGCCGATCAGGCCGGCGATCGTGCCGAGGATGCCCCCGGCGATCAGCACCAGTCCCAGTGCCAGGAAGAAGATCATCGAGGCGAGGCCGAGCAGCGCGAAGCCGGTCACCCCGGCGCTGCGCCGCCAGCCTTCGCGGAAGGCGCCCAGGATTCCGATCGCGGGATCGGCCGCGAAGGCCGGGCCGGCCAGCCAGGTGCGCACCAGCATGTAGAGGCCAGGAATCACGAACAGCGACAGGCCGAAGGAAAAGAGCAGCCCGGCGATCGTGTTGAGCACGAAGAAGGCGCCGAAGCGCTTGAGCGCGAGCAGCAGCACCTGCCCCAGGGTGCGGCCGTCACCGCGCAGGAACAGGTTGAAGATCGCGAAGCTGCCGAAATCCATCACCAGGCTGATCGCCAGGATGGTCAGCAGGTTTGCGTCGTAAAAGGCCATGATGGCCTCGCGCAGCTTCTCGGCGTCCTGGGTGGCGGGCAGCTGCAGCCCCGATACGAGCAGCACCGCGCCGAGCATCGGCACGACGAAGAACATGCCCGCCAGGGCGATCAGCAGCTCGCGCTCGGCGCGGAACAGGGAGACGGCATCGAGGAAGATGCCGCGGCTGGTGAGGCTCATGCGAGGATCAGCCCCTCGCGAAGCCCGGCCTCGGCCGTGAGCGCGAGATAGAGCTTGGCGGCGAAGGCCGGGACCAGCACGGTGAAGCCGGTCTGCACCGCGGCGACGACGATCGAGGTGAGCACCCCGGCCAGCGAGATGCCGTCGGCCGCGCCGCCAGCGACCAGGGCGAAGATGCTGCCGAACACCATGTTGGCGGCCAGGATCGAGACCCAGGAGACCAGTGCGTAGAGCAGGATCACTCCGATCAGCGCCCAGGTCCTGCCGCGGGTGAGCTTCCACGACTGGCGCAGCGCCGAGAACATCCGCTTCTCGCGCACGATCACCGCATTGGTGACGAACAGGCGCGCGCCGAGCCACAGGATCAGCGCGACCAGCACCAGCAGGTAGAGCGCGATGCCGCCTGCCATCTGGGTGCTGAGCGAAGTCAGCTCGCCCCGCGCGATCGCCATCATGTCATAGCCGGCGAGCTGGAGCGCGATCGGGATCGGCATGGCGAGCACGAACATGCCGACGAACAGCGCGACCGAGACGATCAACGCCGGCAGCAGCCGCGCCCGGCCGATCGCGCCTGCGCCACGCGCCTCCGCCATGTCGAGCGCCATCGCGGTGATGGTGAGCGATCCCCAGAGCGACAGGATGCCGAAGGCGAGCTGGACGAGATAGAGCGACAGGACCAGCCCGGGGCCGGCGCTGGCCTTGGCCGCCTGGAAGCTGCCCTCGATCGAGGCGGGCACGAAAAAGGCGAGCAGCGCCACCGGCAGGATCGCCCCCAGATTGTCGCTCAGAAACTCCGCCGTCCGATCCCAGACGGTGCCCATCTTCGCCATGCGCCCGATGTCCTCCCTTTGCCGGGGTGTTAGCCCGCGCGCAGTTTATTGCCAATGCTTGCGGAATCGCCCGCGGATGCGCAATTCGCACGCATGACCAAGGATATCGAATGGCGGGTCGCGCCGGAGCCGATCGAATATGGCGCCGCGCTCGCCGAAATGGAGGCGCATGTCGCCGCGCTGACCGCCGGCACCGCCCCCGAACGGATCTGGCTGCTCGAGCATCCGCCCGTCTACACCGCCGGCACCAGCGCCACCGACGACAGCGAGCTGGTCGATGCGGCACGCTTCCCGGTGTTCCGCACCGGGCGCGGCGGGCGCTACACCTATCATGGCCCCGGCCAGCGCATCGGATATCTGATGCTCGACCTGCGGAACCGGAAGCGCGACGTGCGCGGCTATGTCCATGCCGTCGAGGGCTGGGTGATCGCGGCGCTGGGCGAACTGGGGATCGAAGCGTTCCGCGCGGAGGGCAGGATCGGCATCTGGACGCTCGACCAGGCCGGCCAGGAAGCCAAGATCGGCGCGATCGGCGTGCGGCTGCGCCAATGGGTGACGATGCACGGCTTTGCGATCAACCTGTCGCCGAACCTCAATGATTTCAATGGGATTGTACCCTGTGGCATCCCCGATTTCCCGGTCACCAGCGCCGAGGCGCTCGGCAGGCCGGTTACGCCCGGGCAATTCGATTCGGCACTGCGCGCCACATTTTTGCCATTTTTGAACGCTCTCTCGTGAGCGCAGGTCAAATCGAGTCTTGAGGGGTTTGCCCGAACCGTCTAATGTCCACTCCGGTTTGGGTATTAAACGGCGTATCCGTAATCCAGATCCATAATCTAGGGAGCTTTCTACATGCGTGCAGTCATTTCGAAGATCGTTGCAGGTTCGATGATCGCCGGCGCGGCCCTCCTGGCCTCGGCGTGCACCAGCAACGAGTCGACCAACGTGACCAACACCACCGAAGTCGTTCCGACCGAGAACGTGACCACCGACACGATGGTCACCAACATCGACGCCGCCGCCACCGAGAACGGCGCCGTGGTCGAGAACACCACCACCGTGACCACCAACACCACCAACGCGATGTAATTCGCGCTCGGTCGAGTGTTTGATGAAAGGGCCGTCCGGGCGACCGGGCGGCCTTTTTCTTTATGCTTTTCCTATGCTTTTGCGATGAAATGCCGCGATGGCACGGATGGACGGCAAAAAGGGGCTTCAACGCGGACTCGGAACACCGTAACCCGTTGCCACGGGGTTAACTGGTAGTTTTCGAGGGCAGCATGTTTGCTTCGCGTATCGCATTGATGCTGGCCGGGGGGATCGGCCTGTTCGTTTCCGCACCGGCTTCGGCGCAGTTCTTCCTCAAGCCCGCCAATCTGGAGAGCGGGCGCGTGACCGGTTCCGAGCCGGGCATGACCGGCCCGGCGCTGCCTGGCGCCACCCCGGTCGAGCTGCAGGCCGCGCTCGCCTGGAACCTGCGCGCCGCGCTGAACGTCGCCGCGCTCCAGTGCCAGTTCGAACCGACGCTGCTTTCGGTCGACAATTACAATTCGCTGATCAAGGATCACGCGATCGAGCTGCGGGACTCATACGCTACGCTCGAGAAATATTTTGCAAGAACGTACAAGAACAAGAAGCAGGGCCAGCTTGAACTCGACAAGTATGGCACCCGCATCTATTCGGGCTTCTCGACTGTTCAGGGCCAGCTTTCTTTCTGCCAGACTGCCGCCGCAATCGGCCATGATGCGGTGTTCGTGAAGCCTGGCAAGTTCAGCGAACTGGCGCAGGACCGCATCAAGGAACTGCGCGCGAGCCTCGGCCCCTGGGGCGAGCAGTATCGCCCGTCGGGCTATGTCGTCACCGGCATGTACGGCGTGAAGCTGCCGCCCTTCGGCAACGACAAGTGCTGGAAGAAGGGCCAGTACCAGGTCAAGAAGTGCGGCCCGCTGCTGCTCAACTGAGCTAGGCCAGCCCGCTCGGCAAATTTCGTCACCCCGGCCCTGTGCCGGGGCCCACTGGGCCTCTTACACATCGCTTCGAGCCCCTTGCTGCTCGCCTGCCTCGCGGTGGATCCCGGCACAAGGCCGGGATGACGGCTGGGGGCAGAGGCAACCGCCGGGAAAGTTACCGCAGCCCCAGCATCTTGTGCGTCTGCAGCGTCAGCCGCCATTTCGGCCGTTCCATCGCGAAGGCGATCGCGGCCTCGATATTCTCCTGCGCCGCCACGCTGTCCATCGGCTGAATCAGGAAATTGGCGAAGTCCCAGCCCTCGATCGCCGCGACATCGGTGCCCGGCTGCGGCCAGACCAGCTTGAGCTCGTCGCCCGAGCGCTGGACGACCTCGCTGCCCGCCTTGGGGCTGATGCACACCCAGTCGATGCCGGGATGCGCGGGAAGCGTGCCGTTGCTCTCGATCGCGATGCGGAAACCGCGGGCGTGGAGCGCATCGACCAGTGCGTCATCGACCTGCAGCATCGGCTCGCCGCCGGTGAGCACGACGAAGCGCTTCTCCGCCCCCTCGCCCCAGAAGCCGAGCACGGCGTCGGCCAGCGCATCGGCCGTGGCGAACTTGCCCCCGCCCAGACCGTCGGTGCCGACGAACTCGGTGTCGCAGAACTGGCAGATCGCGCTGGCGCGGTCCTGCTCGCGGCCGGTCCACAGATTGCAGCCGGCGAAGCGGACGAACACCGCGCGGGCGCCGGCATTTACCCCCTCGCCCTGCAGCGTGAGGAACATTTCCTTGACGCTATAGGTCACGTCAGGCCCTCGTTGCGTACTTCGTCGGATCGGCGATGCCCGCCTCTTCGAATCCCTTGGACCGCAACCGGCAGCTGTCGCACAGCCCGCAATGCACGCCACCCGGCGCCGGATCATAGCAGGACCAGCTGAGCCCCATATCGAGCCCGAGCCGCGCGCCCTCGCGGACGATATCGGCCTTGGTCATGTGCTGGAGCGGGGCGCGGATATGGAAGGGCTCGCCCTCCACCCCGGCCTTGGTCGCCAGTTCGGCGAGCCGCTCGAAACCCTCGATGAACTCGGTGCGGCAATCGGGATAGCCCGAATAATCGAGCGCGTTGACGCCGATATAGATGTCGCGGGCGCCCGAAGCCTCGGCCCAGCCGAGGGCGAGGCTGAGGAAGATGGTGTTGCGCGCGGGCACATAGGTGACCGGGATATCGTCGCCCACGCCGTCCTTCGGCACGTCGATATCGGCGGTGAGCGCCGAGCCGCCGAACGCGCGCAGGTCCATCGGCATCACCACATGGCGCTCGGCACCCAGAGTGGCGGCGATGCGGCGCGCGGCGGCCAGCTCGACCTGGTGACGCTGATTATAGTCGAAGGAAAGCGCGAACAGGCGATGCCCCGCCTCGCGCGCGAGCGCGGCCGAGATCATCGAATCGAGTCCGCCGGAAACCAGTACAATTGCAACGCTGTCGGTCATCGACGCGACCTACTCCGGTTTTTGCTGCATGGCAAAAACGACGCAAAATGGGCCGCCCGAGAGCGGCCCAGTTTATTGGGAAAACCCATGCCAGAGAGGAAAGTGCTCACGAGGAGCGATGCCACGGTAGCCCGGTAGCTGTGAAAGAAGCGTTAAGCCCGGTTCAGCCGCAGCTGCCGGGGGCGCGACGCCCTTCATATTCCTGCTCGAAGGGTGCACCATCCAGCACGCCCTGGGTTTCGATGCGGACCAGCCGCGGCGTCTCAACGGTTACCGTGGTGCGGCCCTTGCCGCGGCCGGTGCAGGTATAGACCACCGTCGCCTGGTGCGTGTCCTGGCTGACGACGAACTGCTCGCACGGTGCCGGGCCATGAGCGATCTGGATGAAGCTGTTCGGATTGGTGAAGCAGACCTTGCGCTCGGTGCCGAGCCGTTCCTTGAGCAGCCACTGGCCGCGCTCGATCTGCGTCAGGACCGACTGGGTTGCGGCGCGATGCGCCACCGCCGAGCCATCCCCGACCATCAACAGTGACGCGCCGGCAAGTGCCGCGCACATCATACGCCTGAACAACATCACAAGGTCCTCCCGTCACGGCCCCGAAGGCCCGCGCCCTTCGCACCGATATGGCGGTGTTGCAGCGAATTACAACGCCGGTGGAACGAAATCGCTGAGGTGAATCGAGAACTTGCTGGAGCAGAATGCGCAGTCGACGGTGATCACGCCGTTCTCGTCAGCCATTTCCGCGCGTTCCTCCTCGGGGAACTTGGAGAGCACCTGGGTGATGTAGTCCCCATCGCAGCGGCAATTGTTGGCGAGCGTCGAATCGGAGAGGATGCGCACCTCTTCCTCCTCGTTGAACAGCCGCCACACCAGGGACTCGAGCGGGATCGCCGGATCGGCGAGCTCGTCCACTCCCATGGTCATGCCGAGCGCCTCGACATGCTCCCACTCGGGATGATCCATGCGCGCATGCAGGCGCTCGCGCCCGGCTTCGCCTTCCGGCAGATGCTGGAGGAACAGGCCGCCCGCGACCCACTGGCCGCTGGTCTTGTCACGCTGGGCACCCAGGCGGACCACGGTCGGGATCTGCTCGGACTGGAGGAAATAGCTCTGCGCCGCCTCGGCCAGCGAAGCGGTGTCGAGCGGCACGATGCCCTGGTAGCGCTCATTGGTGGCCGGCTGGTCGAAGGTCACCGCCAGATGCCCCTTGTTGAACAGGGCGAAGAGCGACGGATTTTTGCCCAGTTGGGACAAGCGGAGGGAATCGAACTGCACATAGCCGCGCAGGTCGCCATTCTTGTAATCGCACACCAAGAGGTTGACGATTCCGCCCTGGGTCTGCGCCTGGAGGGTCAACTGGCCCTGCGCGTCCTTGAGCGTCGAGCCGAGCAGCGCGGCGAGCGTCAGCGCCTCGGCCAGCAGCCGCTCGATCACCGGAGGATAGGCATGCGCCGCCAGGATCTCGTCCAGCGCCGGCCCCAGCCGCGTGACGCGGCCACGGGTGTGGCGGGCCGGAATGGTGAAGCCGACCGCGCGATCGAGGTCGGTGGTGGGGGCGGTGTTGGTCACGTCGAAATCCTCGCTGCCCGGCGCATAGGCCGGGATGCCGCATGTGGCACGTATTTTCGGAAAGTTGCGCGCTATGTAGGGCGCCGCGGCGCCGAAGCAACTCAGCCGGCCTGCCCGCGCTCGCGGTGCATGAACCGCGTCAACCAATCGCCGCTCACCAGCGCCACGCCGACCGCCAGCGCGAGGATGCTCAGCAGCCACGCGCCGGCGCCGATCAGGACGCGGTCGTCGATCTCCGGATAGTTCGGGATATAGTCGGGCCGCGTCACCCAGACGACCAGCGAGCAGGCAGAACTGAGCAGGACAAGCCAGATCCCCAGCCGCTGCACCCAGCTTCCACGGCGATCGAAACGCGTCAGCACGAGCACCGTCAGCGGCGCCAGCGCACCACCGTCCCAGTTGAACTCGATATGGGCCAGCGCCCGCGCCAGCGGCACCCCGCCGAGCAGGAACCAGGCCCAGCGGACAAGCTGCGCCACCAGCAGAAGCGCGGCCGTGATCCGGATCGCGGTCACGGCCAGCACCTCAGCCGATCTGGCCGAAGCACCAGCGCAGTACCGCCTTCTGCGCATGGAGGCGGTTCTCCGCTTCCTGCCAGATCAGCGACTGGGGCCCGTCGATCACCGCGTCGACCACTTCCTCGCCGCGGTGGGCTGGCAGGCAGTGGAGGAACTTCGCGTTCGGCTTGGCGGCGGCCATCAGCGCCTCGGTCACCTGGAAGGGCATCATCGCGGCGAGCTTGGTCTCGGCATGGGCCTGGCCCATCGAGATCCAGGTATCGGTGACGATGATGTCGGCGCCCTCCACCGCTTCCTGCGGCGTGCCGACCACCTTCGCCCGGCCCTGGCCGCGCGCCACGTCCTCGTCCGACGGCTGATAGCCCTGCGGGCAGGCGGCGACCACGTCGAAGCCCATCAGCCCGCCGGCCTCCATGATCGAGGCGAGGACGTTGTTGCCGTCGCCCAGCCAGGCGACCTTGAGCCCCGGCAGCGCGAAGCAGGCCTCGAGGATCGTCTCCATGTCCGCCATGATCTGGCAGGGGTGCGAGGCATCGGTGAGGCCGTTGATCACCGGCACCGAGGCGTATTTCGCCATGTCGACCACCTTCTGGTGATCGTCGGTGCGGATCATGATCGCGTCGCAATAGCCCGAGAGGATGCGCGCGGTATCGGCGATCGTCTCGCCGCGGCCGAGCTGCATGCTGCCGGCGTCCATCACGATCGAGGTGCCGCCCAATTGGCGGATCGCCATGTCGAACGAGACGCGGGTCCGGGTCGAGTTCTTCTCGAACACCATCGCGAGGACGTGGCCGGCGAGCGGGGCGTCGGCATCGACCTTGCCCTTGGGCCAGCCGGCGCGCGCCTGCTTGCGGGCGATCGCATCGTCGAGCATCGCCTGGATGCCGGCGGTGCCGGCGTCGGACAGATCAAGGAAATGGCGGGTCATATTCAAATCCTCCCCCAGCTCGCCTGGGGGAGGGGGACCGCCGGCCGAAGGCCGGTGGTGGAGGGGCTGCGCCGAAGGCGCGGAAGGCCGCTCCATATCCACGCCGCTGCGCGGCGCCCCTCCACCATGCTGCGCATGGTCCCCCTCCCCGAGACAAGCTCGGGGAGGAATGGTTCTTCAGTCATCGCTCGGCGGGGCGAACGAACGCGCGCCTTCGCTCAGGCGCTCGATGCACTCGGCAATATGGTCCTCGTTGATCACCAGCGGCGGCAGCACGCGGAACACGTTCTCGCCGGCGGCGACGGTCAGCAGCCCGTGATTGTCGCGCAGATGCGCCACGAAATCGCGGCTGACCACCGAGTCCTTCATCTTGATGCCGAGCATCAGGCCCTTGCCGCGGATCTCCTCGAACAGGTGATCGTGATTGGGGATCATCTGCTCGAACGCCTGGCGCAGGCGGTCGCCCATCTTCTCGACATGCGGCAGGAAGTCGGGCTCGAGCATCACGTCGAGCACCGCCTGGCCGGCCGCCATGGCGAGCGGGTTGCCGCCATAGGTGGAGCCGTGCGTGCCGATCACCATGCCCTTGGCCGCTTCCTCGGTCGCCAGGCAGGCGCCGAGCGGGAAACCGCCACCGATGCCCTTGGCCACGGTCATGATGTCCGGCGTGATGCCGTAATGCTCATAGGCCCACATCTTGCCGGTGCGGCCATAGCCGCACTGGATCTCGTCGAGGATGAGCAGCAGGCCATGCTCGTCGCACGCCTTGCGCAGGCCCTGGATGAATTCCGGGGTGCCCGCGGTCATGCCGCCTTCGCCCTGCACCGTCTCGACCAGGAAGCCGGCGGTCTCGCCATCGATCTTGGCGAGCGCGCCCTCCAGATCGTTGAACTTCACATAGTCGAAGCCCGGCAGCAGCGGCTCGAAGCCGTCGCGCATCTTGGGCTGGTCGGTCGCGGAGATCGCGCCGATCGAACGGCCATGGAAGGCGTTCTTGAAGGTGATCAGCTTGTGGCGCTGCGGGTTGCCGTTGACATAGTGATAGCGGCGCGCGGTCTTGATCGCGCACTCGATCGCCTCGACCCCCGAATTGGTGAAGAACACCGTGTCGGCGAAGCTGACGTCGATGATCCGCTGGGCCAGCGCCTCGCCCTGGGGCGAGCCGTAGAGGTTCGACACATGCATCAGCGTGGCGACCTGGTCCTGCAGCACCTTGGTCAGGTGCGGATGGCCATGGCCGAGCGCGTTGACCGCGATGCCCGCGGCGAAGTCCAGATACTGCTCGCCGCGCTCGCCATAGAGATACACCCCCTCGCCTCGCACCGGCCGCACAGCGCACCGCGGGTAAACGGGCATGAGCGGGGTGATAGTCATGGGAACATACTCCTCTAGGAAAAGCTCGAAACGAGACTCCAGAAACGACAAAGGGCGGCCTATCGGGACCGCCCGAGGCGGGTGTTTACGTGGGGTGGCCGGGAGAGGTCAATAATCGTTTGGGCGAAGGGCATGCCGGGGCGTTATCGGCACAACCGCAAACGCCAAAACCGTCATTCCCGCGAAGGCGGGAATCCATTCAGGCTGGCGCTGCGGTCCCATCCAAGTTCAGCGCCAATGGATCTCCGCCTTCGCGGGGATGACGATGGAGAGGAGCGCACTACGCGCCAGCCCTCAGTTCTTGATCTTCCAGCCGCGGCGCAGCAGCGCGTAGCAGGCGAAGCCCAGCGCGATGTCGAGGCCGAGGATCACCAGGCTGCCGACGAGGATCGGCGAATCGGCGACGCCGATGAAGCCGTAGCGGAAGCCCGAGATGATGTAGAAGAACGGGTTGGCGTGGCTGATCGCCTGGAAGGTCGGGGCCAGCCGCTCGACCGAGTAGAAGGTGCCCGAGAGCAGGGCGAGCGGGGCGACGACGAAGTTGGTCACCGCCGCGGCGTGATCGAACTTCTCCGCCCAGATCGAGGTCATCACGCCCATCAGCGACAGGAACAGCGAGCCGAGGAAGCCGAACCACAGCACCGCCCATAGATGCTGCGGCCAGACATCGACGCCCCACAAGGCCATCGCGAGCCAGACCGTGCCGCCGACGCAGAAGGCGCGGGTGACGGCGCCGCCGGCCAGCGCGGTCAGCATCTCCAGCGTCGAGAGCGGCGGCATCAGATAGTCGACGATCGTGCCCTGGATCTTGCCGACGAGCAGCGAGAAGCTGGCGTTGGCGAAAGCGTTCTGCAGCATGCCCATCACGATCAGGCCGGGCGCGATGAATTCGGCGAAGTGAATCTCGTGGTGCTGGACGCTCACCATCCGCCCGCCGCCGCCGAGCGCGACGGTGAAAATCACCAGGAACAGCAGCGTCGTGACCGCCGGTGCCCAGATCGTCTGGAGCTGCACCTTGAAGAAACGACGCACCTCCTTGATATAGAGGGTGCGCAAACCTCCCCAGTTGACGTTGCGGATAACCGGAACGCCGGGCTCGGGGAGCTGTTGACCGAATTCAGGCTGGCTGCTCATCGCGCGTTCGCGTAACCGCTGCACGAGCCGACGGCAAGGTGAAGGAAGAGAAGTTTTGAGCTGGACCGAAGAGCGGATCGATACGCTGAAGAAGATGTGGGACAGCGGCCTGACCGCAACCCAGATCGCCGAGGAGCTTGGCGGGGTGAGTCGCAATGCCGTGATCGGCAAGGCGCACCGCCTGGGCCTGCCGTCGCGTCCCTCGCCCGTGAAGCCCAACGAGCCCAAGGCCGCGGCCGAGCCCAAGCCGGCGCCCGCGCCCCGCGCCGCAGCACCTGCGCCCGCCCCCACGCCGGCTCCGGCCCCCGCACCGCGTGCCGCCGCACCCGCGCCGGCGCCCGAATCGGCCGGTGACGACTCGGCCGAGCCCGCTGCGCCCAAGCGCGAAGGTCCGGTCCTCCGCTCGGTCGGCCCCGGTGGTTTCGTCCGCCAGAATCCGGGCGAGCAGGCTCCGCCGATCTCGCCGGCCCCGCCGCGCCGCCTGGTGCCGGCCAAGCCGAGCGACGCGATCGCGGGCAAGACCAGCCTGCTCGATCTGAGCGACAAGATCTGCAAGTGGCCGCTCGGCCATCCGGGCGAGCCGGACTTCCACTTCTGCGGCGACAAGGTGAATCCGGGCTTCCCGTACTGCGTCGAGCATTGCGGCCATGCCTATCAGGCGCAACTGCCCCGCCGCGACCGTCGCCCGCCGCCGCCGCTGCCCTTTGGCGGCCCGCGCGTCCGCTAAGCCGTATCGGCATTCCGTTCTCCCTGTTCCCCGGCGAAAGCCGGGGTCCAGGTTCGATGCACTGACGACGGCTCAGTAGCCCCTCGAACGACATTGCAACTGGGCCCCGGCCTTCGCCGGGGAACTGCCAGCTGTCGCAGCCTGAATGGCGTTGCGTCTAGCGTCAGGCGAACAGCTCGCGGTCGCGGATCTTGACCGGTACCGTGTAGAATTTCTTCCACCAGGGCGGCGTGCCGTCGGTGGGCGGGATCTTCAGTTCCTTGCGCTTGCCATGGGCCTGCTGGTCCTTGGCGGCGAGGCGGTATTGATAGGCGTCGAAGATGCGCAGCGCCTCGACCATGTAGCTGGTGGCAAAGCGCGGATCGCGGATCACCACCAGGTTCTCGCCATTCTCCATGTCGGCCGGATAGGAGAAATTGTAGCTGCCGGTATAGACCCGCGCGCTCGGCTTGTTGAAATCGATCACCACGAACTTGTGGTGCATCTTGATGCCGCCACCGCCGCTCGCCTCGCTGTGGAAGGGCTCGGGCACGCCCTTGGTGAGCGCGGCCGGGGAGACCGAGGCGGGATTGCCGTCGGGCTGCATCAGCTGCATCTCCTCGGTCTCGCCCACCGGCGCATTGGCGATGCCGTAGACGAACAGGTCGCTGCGTCCGGTCGCCTTGAGGATTGCCTTGGTCACATCCCCGCTGGTCTGGCTGAGGAAGGCGAGCGAGTAGAACAGGCTCGACTGGGCGCCGTCGATCGCCTGGCCGATGCTCTTCTGGGTCGAGCGCGCGGCATTGTGCGGGCTCATCGCGATCTCGGCGTCGAGCCCCTCCACCTGGAGCCGCCGCCAGGTCGCCGCACCGCTGGCGGCGAAACTGGCCGCGGTGCCGCTCCAATAGGCTTCGAAGGCATCGCGCTGCTGGGCGACGATCGCCTTGCCGGTGACGATCAGCGCGTTGTTCGCCTGGACGTAGAAGCCGCGCCACGAGAAGTTGGTCGAGCCGAGCACGACCTGCTGCACCGTCGGCCCATCGACCACGATCATCTTGTTGTGCTGGAGGTTGCCCATCTTCTGGCGAACCACCCTGGCGCCCGCGGCGAGCAGCACGGCGGCGGCGCGGCTCTCGGCCGAATGGGGCAGCCCCTTGTCCTTCTCGCCGCTGCCGCTGTCGTCGAGGATGATGCGCAGCCTCTCGCCGATCTTCGCCAGCCGCTCGATCAGCTCGGGCAGGTTGAGCTCATAGGCGACGATCATCACCTCCGCCTTGTCCTTGATCGCGGCATCGAGCAGGCCGACGATCCGCGCCCGCGCCTCGAACCCCATCCAGGCATAGGCGTCCTCGGCCTTGGGATGATCCGACTTGAAATCATTGCCTTCGTCCGCCCTGGCCGGGATCAGCTGCTTGAACCCCTCGGCCCCGCCATATCGGTCCACGAAGCTTTGCGACGAGACATAGCCGCGAGTGAAGGCGACGTTGATCTTGCCGGGCAACGTTTCGGCATAGAGCGAGATCTGCGCCTCCTGCGCCAGCCCGCGCGACAGCTCGCCGGCGGTGTTCATGAACAGCGGCGTGACCCGGTAGGTGAACAGGCCGTGGACATTGGCGATACGCGGGAAATGGATCCAGCGGAACGACTGGAGCGGCGCCTCGGTCGTCGGATATTGCTCGGGCGGCGCGCCCTCCGCGCTCGGCTTGTGGCGGCCGGGAAAGGCGATGCGGTTCTTGATCGCGTAGAAGCGATCGCCGTCGGGCGGGAGATACTCGACCGCGAAGCCGACGAAATCGAGCGGCGGCTCGCCGTGCCGCCAGTTCATCGCGATCAGGACCATGCCCTCCCCGCGGTGCAGCTTCAACGTGAAGGGCGCGACTGCGTTTCTGCCCTCGACCTGCCAATCCATCGTCATCGCAAGATCCCCCAAGTTCCCCGACGGCGCGCGGGCCAGGGACCGGAGGCGCCAAAGGGCCTCGCACATGCCCTGGGACCGGCAGGCAAGGCCTAGCATGGCCGTTGGGTGCGCCCCAGAAACGATCCGGCCGAAACGGTGGCTAAGGGCCCGTCCGGCCGGCTCGGAACGCCGCCCCGAAGCCCGCAAAAATACGCATATCCGGGGATTTGCGGGCCGTGGTTTACGCGTTGCTAACCGGCTCCGCGCTAGGCGCGGGGAATGAACCGTTTTGGAGTAAAGCTCGGCCGCCATGCCCTTGCCGCGCAGCTGGCGCTGGTCGGGCTGGCCCTGGTCTGCGCCGCCTTCTGGCCGCCGAGCCAGGGGCGGATGCTCCTTGTCCCGATGCTTCCCGGCACCGCGAACCCGATGCTGGTGCGCGCGATCGACGGCGGCGCGCAGCTGCTCGGCGGCGGCCCGCTGCCCGGCAGCATGGTCGTCACCGGCGCGCATGCCGCGCTGGCCGTCGCGCTGCGCGGCAAGGCGGTGCTGATCCTCGCCGCGCCGCCGGCGCTGTGCGGAGGGCCCGCGGCATGACCGAGATCGACCGCCTGCGCCGCCGCGGCGTCGAGCTGCTCGTCGTGGCGAGCTGGGCCATCGTCCTGGTCGTGTTCGTGCTCGGGCTGATGCTGCGCGGCAGCCAGCGCGAATGGATCACGCTGCTGCTCGGCGCGGCGGCCAATATCGCGCCGACCATCGTCGCGCTGCGCCACCGCTATGATTCCTCCGCGCGGATGATCGTCGGCACGCTCGCCGCGATCCAGCCCGCGCTCGCCGTCTACGCGCTGACCGGCCATGCCTGGCAGATGGACGCGCACATGTATTTCTTCGTCGCGCTGGCCGGGCTGACCCTGCTCTACGACTGGAAGCCGATCGCGCTCGCCTGCGGCCTGATCGCCGCGCACCACATCATCTTCCAGTTCGCCTTGCCGGCCTGGGTGTTCGAGGGCGGCGGCGATTTCGGGCGGGTGATCTTCCACGCCGTGGCGGTGCTGCTCCAGTTCGCGGTGCTCGCCTATCTGACCACCCAGCTCTGCCGGCTGATCGAGGGTCAGGAGATCGCCCGGGCGCAGAGCGACCGCTTCGCCGAGGATGCGACGGCGCGCCGGGACGAGGCCGAAGCGGCATTGCGCGCCGTGCGTGCCGCGGAGTCGCGCGAGCGCGCCGAGCGCGAGCGGCGCGAGTCCAGCGAGCGCGGCGCCGCCGACGAGCGCCGGCGCGAGATGCTCGCACTCGCCACCGGCTTCCAGGAATCGGTCGCCGAGACGGTGCGCGACGTCACCCGCGCCGCCGCCGACCTCGATCGCTCGGCGCATGCGCTCAACACGCTGGCCCACACCGCCAATGTCGAGATTGCCGCGACCGCGCATATCGCCACCCAGGCATCGGACACCGCCGGCGGCCTGGCCGACGGCGTCCGCCGGCTCAGCGCCTCGATCATGGCGATTGCGTCCAGCGTTGACCAGCAGGCGACGCTGAGCGGCGCGGCGCGCGGCGTATCGCGCTCGGGCGAAAATGCCGTCCGTGTGCTTGCCGACCGCACCAACACGATCACCGTCTTCGCCGAATCGATCCAGGAGATCGCGGCGCGCACCAACCTGCTAGCGCTCAACGCGACGATCGAGGCGGCGCGTGCCGGCGATGTCGGCCGCGGCTTCGCGGTGGTGGCGCACGAAGTGAAGGCGCTCGCCAACCAGACCGGGCACGCGACCGAGGAGATCCGCAACTTGGCCGGCACCGTCCGGAGCGGCGCGAGCGAGGCGCATGACGCGCTCGACGAGATCGCCGCGACCGTCGCCGAAGTCGCCGCCGCCGCCGAGGCGATCCGCGGCGAAGTCGACGGCCAGCGCTATGCCGCCGGCATGATCGAGGCGACCGCGCACGATACGGCCGCCGGCGCCACCCGCATGGCCGAGCGAATCGGCGCCGTCGCCAGCGTGGCGAGCGACACCGAGGCGCTGTCCGACCGCGTCTCGAGCGCGGCGACTGGCCTGTCCGAAGCTGCGATGGCGCTGGAGACGGCGACCGATCGGTTCATCGCGCAGCTGAAGGCAGCGTAGAGGGACACCCCCTTCGGCGAATACCTCGTCACCCCGGCCTTGTGCCAGGGTCCACAGCGCCGCACCGACAGTCGCTCAAGCCTCTTGCCCATGGCTCGCCTCCCGGTGGACCCCGGCACAAGGCCGGGGTGACGGTATTGGCTGAGCGTCCTCCCCGATTAGCTTGCGCCGCTCACCGTACACCCCCTATACGTTCTCCATGGCTGCTGAAGACCTGTTCGCCGCGCCGGGCGTGCCCTCCGGAACCTATGACGCTTCCTCGATCGAGGTCCTTGAGGGACTGGAGCCGGTCCGGCGCCGGCCGGGCATGTATATCGGCGGCACCGACGAACGGGCGCTGCATCACCTTGCCGCCGAGATCCTCGACAATGCGATGGACGAGGCCGTGGCCGGCCATGCCAATCGCATCGAAGTGACGCTCGAGGTCGGCAACCGCATCACCATTATCGACAATGGCCGCGGCATGCCGATCGATCCGCATCCGAAATTCCCCGACAAGTCGGCGCTCGAGGTGATTCTCTCGATGCTCCACTCGGGCGGCAAATTCTCGGGCAAGGCCTATGCGACCTCGGGCGGCCTGCACGGCGTCGGCATCTCGGTGGTCAACGCGCTGTCGATCGACACCACGGTGGAAGTCGCGCGCGACAAGCAGCTCTATCGCCAGCGTTTCAGCCAGGGAAAGACGCTCGGGCCGCTGGAGCATGTCGGCGGCACGCCCAACCGGCGCGGCACCTCGGTCAGCTTCATTCCCGATACCGAGATCTTCGGCGAGATGCTGTTCAAGCCGGCCCGGCTCTACAAGCTGGTCCGCTCCAAGGCGTATCTGTTCGCCGGCGTCGAGATCCGCTGGAAGTGCGATGCCGAGCTGATCAGCGACGATACGCCGCCCGAAGCGGTGTTCCAGTTCCCCGGCGGCCTGGCCGATCACCTCAAGGAGCAGATCGGCACCCGCGAATGCGCCACCGCCGACTTCTTCGCCGGCAACCAGGATTTCCCGGGCGAGAATAACGGCCGGGTCGAATGGGCGGTCGCCTGGCCGCTGTGGAGCGACGGCTCGTACAGCTGGTATTGCAACACCATCCCGACCCCCGATGGCGGCACGCACGAGCAGGGCCTGCGCCAGGCGCTGACCCGCTCGATCCGCGCATTCGCCGAACTGGTCGGCCAGAAGAAGGGCAAGGACATCACGGCGGACGACGTGATGACCGGCAGCGAGCTGATGCTCTCGGTGTTCATCCGCGAGCCGCAATTCCAGTCGCAGACCAAGGACCGGCTGACCTCGCCCGAGGCGACGGCCTTGGTCGAAAAGGCCGTGCGCGACCATTTCGACCATTTCCTCACCGACAATATGGACCGCGGCAAGGCGCTGCTCGGCTATGTGCTCGAGCGGATGGACGACCGCCTGCGCCGCAAGCAGGAGCGCGAGGTCAAGCGCAAGACCGCGACCAGCGCGCGCAAGCTGCGCCTGCCCGGCAAGCTGACCGATTGCTCGGCCGACGATCCCGCCGGCACCGAGCTGTTCATCGTCGAGGGCGATTCGGCAGGCGGCAGCGCAAAGCAGGCGCGCGACCGCAAGACCCAGGCGATCCTGCCGATCCGCGGCAAGATCCTCAACGTCGCCTCGGCCACCTCAGCCAAGATCCTGGCCAACCAGGAAATCGCCGATCTGATCCTCGCCATGGGCTGCGGCACCCGCAAGGACTGCGATCCGAGCAACCTGCGCTACGAGCGGATCATCATCATGACCGACGCAGACGTGGACGGCGCGCACATCGCCACGCTGCTGATGACCTTCTTCTTCCAGGAAATGCCCGACCTGGTCCGCCAGGGGCATCTGTACCTCGCCCAGCCGCCGCTCTACCGCCTGACCGTGGGCTCCAAGAGCCTCTACGCCCGTGACGACGCGCACCGACTCGAGATCGAATCGACGGCGTTCAAGGGCAAGAAGGTCGAGGTCAGCCGGTTCAAGGGTCTCGGCGAGATGAACCCGAACCAGCTCAAGGAAACCACGATGGACCCGGCGACCCGGGGCCTGCTGCGCATCACCCTGCCCCAGGAATATGAGGAGCGCGCAGGCGTGAAGGACCTGGTCGACCGGCTGATGGGCAATAATCCGGCCCACCGCTTCGCCTTCATCCAGGAGAATGCGGCGCGGCTCGACGAGGAAGTGATCGACGCCTGAGCCATGACCGTCATCCCGGTGCAAGCCGGGATCTCAGTCGAAGGCGCGGGGCGAGAGCCGCACGAGGTTCCGGCGTTCGCCGGGATGACGAGAACACCCATTAATGTTGATATCATGATTATTGCGCGCTATGACGGCTGCGCAACGAAGGTTGACGAGTCTCGCGCCAAGTGTATTAGGCGAGTAATACGACTACAACTGTAATCGGAAAGAGCTCCCCATGCGCCCTGCCCTGTTAGCGTTCTCCGCCCTGCTGCTCGCGCCCGCCGCAGCCGCGCAGACCCAGCCCGCCGCACCGGCCAGCCAGCAGGCCCAGGCCGATCCCGCCTTCACCGCGCGGCTGGACGAACTGCTCGGCATCCTCAACGGCACCGGCGACTATGCTTCGTTCTTCGCCCCCGGCTTCCAGGCGAATGTGCCCAGGGACAAGTTCGACGCGACCACCGCGCGGCTGATTGCAAGCAACGGCAAGCCGAGCGCGATCCTGGGCGTGGCGCAGGCGACACCGTGGCAGGGCGTGGCGCGCGTTCAGTTCGCCTCGGGCGTGGCGCTGATGCAGCTCACGGTCGATCCGGCGGCGCCGCACCAGGTGGCCGGCCTGGTCGTCCGCGGCTTCGAGTCCGCCGAGAAGACGCTGCCCGAAGTCGAGCGCGCGCTCGCCGCGCTGCACGGCGATACCGGCTATGCGATCGCCAGGCTCGGCGCCGGCACGCCGCAGCTGATCGCCGGCCGCAACGCCGACAAGCCCTATGCGATCGGCTCCGCCTTCAAGCTGGTGATCCTGGCCGAGCTGGTCCGCGCGACTAATGCCGGCGAGCGCAAGTGGGACGATCTTGTCACGCTCGACGGCAGCCCGCTGCCGAGCGGTGGCTATATGCGGCAGCCCAAGGGCACGCAGGTGAGCCTGCGCGAGCTGGCGACGCAGATGATCTCGATCAGCGACAACAGCGCGACCGACGTGCTGCTCAAGACGCTGGGCCGGGCAAAGGTGGAAGCGATGCTGCCGGTGCTCGGCATCGCCGATCCGGCGCGCAACCGGCCGTTCCTGTCGACGCTCGACATGTTCAAGCTGAAGGGCGTCCCCGGCCTGGCCGACAAATATCTCGCGCTGGACGAAGCCGGACGCCGCGCGCTGCTCGACGGCGAAGTCGCCGGCCTGCCGCTGATCCTGATCGACCAGACCAGCTTCCAGAAGAAGATTCCCAACCGCATCGACACGCTCGAATGGTTCGAGAGCCCGAACGGCCTGGTGCGGGTGATGGACTGGCTGCGCCGCAATACGGACGGCCCCACCGGCGCGGATGCGCGCGCGGTGCTATCGAAGAATGCCGGCCTCGGCCCGGATGCCCGCGGCAAGTGGCAATGGGTGGGCTACAAGGGCGGCTCCGAGCCCGGGGTGATGAACATGACCTACCTGCTCCAGGCGCAGAATGGCGACTGGTATGCCGTCACCGGCAGCTGGAACGACCTGCAGCGCGACGTCGAGCAGGGTCGTTTCGCCGGGCTGATGGGCAAGGCGGTGGAGCTGAGCGCGCCGGCGGCGCCTTAGGCGCATGCCTGAACTGTTCCCCGGGGGGGGGGCGGGGGGGGGGGGGGGGGCCGGGGGGGGGGGGGGGCCGCGGGGGGGCGCCCGGCCGCGGGTGTGCCTCCCCCAC
>NZ_JASATQ010000047.1:0-42986 GCF_038440415.1 Sphingomonas sp. OTU376
GAGTTGCTTCGTGCCCGCGGCCCGCCGCCTGGCGCCGTGCTTGGCCTGCCGCGCGTGCCGCCGCGCGGCGAGGGCGCCCCCGGGGGGGCGCGGGGGGGGGGGGGCGCTATAAATATTGGGGCGGGGGGGGGGGGGGGGGGGGCGCGCCGGCGTCGGGGGTTTTTATATAAATTTTTTTTTTTATTTTTACCCCCCCCCCCCCCCCCCCCCCCCCCCCCGGGGGCCCAGGGTTACAGAGCGAGATCGTTCGTGGCTCTGGCCCCCGGCTTTCGCCGGGGAACCAGGACTTATTCCGCCGGCACCAGCTCGGGTGCATGGCCCCCTTCGTCATGCGCCTTCCGGTTGCCGCGCATCCTGGCGATGCGGTCCCCGAGTGCGCGGCACACGACGTAGAAGGTCGGGGTGAACAGCAGGCCGAAGGCAGTCACGCCCATCATCCCGAAGAACACCGCAGTACCGAGCGCCTGGCGGAGCTCCGCACCCGCACCGCTCGCGATCAGCAGCGGCACGGCGCCGAGGATGAAGGCGAACGACGTCATCAGGATCGGACGCAGGCGGTCACGCGCGGCACGCACTGCCGCCTCGACCGGGCTCAGGCCATCCTGCTCCTCGGCCTGCTTGGCGAACTCGACCACGAGGATCGCGTTCTTCGCCGCCAGCGCGATCAGCACGACCAGGCCGATCTGGGTCAGGACGTTATTGTCCATGCCCCTGAGGTTCACGCCGGCCATTGCCGCGAGCAGACACATCGGCACGATCAGGATGATCGCCAGCGGCATGGTCAGGCTCTCATATTGCGCCGCCAGCACCAGGAAGACGAACACCACGGCCAGGGCGAAGACGAGACCCGCGGTGCTGCCAGCCATCTTCTGCTGGAAGGCAATGCCGGTCCATTCGGCGTCATAACCAGGAGGCAGCTCACTCGCGAGCTTCTCCATCGTGTCGAGCGAGGCGCCCGAGCTGTAGCCCGGAGCGGTATCGCCATCCACTTCGACCGCCGGGAACAGGTTGTAGCGCGTCACGCGGTACGGACCGGTCTTGTTCTCGAAGGTCGACACCGAACCGATCGGCACCATCGCGCCACTGTTCGAACGGGTCTTGAGGTTGGCGATATCCGCCTCGGTCGAACGGAACGGCGCGTCAGCCTGCGCGGTCACGCGATAGGTGCGGCCGAGCATGTTGAAGTCGTTCACGAAGGCCGAGCCAAGATAGACGTTCAGCGCCTCGAACACCCGCTCCGGGGGCACGCCGAGCATGTCCGCCTTGCGACGGTCGATATCGGCGAACACGCGCGGGGTGGCGGTGTTGTAGAAGGTGTAGATCTGCTTCAGGCCGGGAGTCTGGTTGGCCTGGCCGATCAGCCCGAACGCGGTCTTGCCCAGTTCGTCATAGCCATGCTCGGCGCGGTCCTCGATCATCATCCGGTAGCCACCGGCCGAGCCGATGCCCTGGATGACGGGCGGGGGGACGACGAGCAGCATAGCCTCGTTGATATCGGCAGTGCGCTTGCGCGCCTCGCCCATGATGTCCTCGATGCTGACGCCCAGCTTCTTGCGCTCCTCGAAGGAGAGCAGCGGGACATAGGCGGCGGCCGAGTTCGGGGCGAGCGTCTGCGACGGGCCGTCGAAGCCGGCGAGCATGACCGAGCCCTTCACGCCCGGGATCGGCAGGATGCGGGCGACGACCTTGCGCATCACTTCGTCCGTACGCTCGAGCGACGAGCCCGGCGGCAGCTGGATGACGGTGAGGAAGTAGCCCTGGTCCTGCTGCGGGATGAAGCCGACCGGCGTCACCCAGAACATGCCCACGGTGGCGGCGATCAGGCCGACATAGGTGAGCATCATCCGCTTCGGACGGGTTACGAGCACCTGGGTGAGCTTGGCATAGCCGACGCTCATCCGCTCGAAGCCGGTGTTGAACGCATCGGCGCCGCGCTTGAACAGGCGCCCGATCGGGCCCTTGGCCTCGCCCTCGTGATGCTTGAGCAGCACCGCCGCCATTGCCGGCGAGAGGGTGAGCGAGACGAGCAGCGAGATCGCGGTCGCGGCCGAGATCGTCACGGCGAACTGCTTGTAGAAAGCGCCCGACAGTCCGTTGAGGAACAGGGTCGGCAGGAACACCGCGAGCAGCACCAGCACGATCGCAACGAGCGCGCCGGAGACTTCGTCCATCGAGGTCTTCGCCGCCTGGAGCGGCGTCATGCCCCGCGCCAGGTTGCGCTCGACATTCTCGACCACGACGATCGCGTCGTCGACGACGATGCCGATCGCCAGCACCAGGCCGAACAGCGAGAGGTTGTTGAGCGAGTAGCCGAGCGGCAGCAGCACCGCCATCGTGCCGATCAGCGAGACCGGGATGGCGAGCACCGGGATGATCGCCGCGCGCCACTTCTGGAGGAAGACGATGACCACCAGCACGACGAGCAGGATTGCCTCGCCCAGCGTGTGATAGACCGCGTCGATCGACTGCGAGATGAACTCGGTCGGGTTGTAGATGACGCGATATTCCAGTCCCTTGGGGAAGTTCTTGGACATCAGCTTCAACTGGTCCTGCACCGCGTTGGCAGCGGCGAGGGCGTTGGAGCCCGGGCGCTGGAAGACGGCGAGGATCACGGTCGGCTTGTTCGAGAGATAGGTGTTGGACGAATAGTCCGCCGCACCCAGCTCGACGCGCGCCACATCGCTCACCCGCACTTGGTGCCCATCGGCATCGGTACGGATCACGACCTGGCCGAACTGCGCCGGGTCCTTCAGACGGCCCTGCGTCTCGATGTTGAGCTGGAAGGCATTGCCGGTCGGGGTCGAGCCCGGCTGGCCGAGCGTGCCGGCGGCAACCTGGACGTTCTGCGCGCGCAGCGCCTGGACGATGTCGCCTGCGGTCAGGTTGAGCGCGGCGGCCCGGCCCGGATCGATCCACACGCGCATCGCATAGTCGCGCGCACCGAACATGCGCACGTCACCCACGCCTTCGACACGGGCAAGGCGGTCCTTCACCTGCGTGAGCGCGTAGTTCGAGATGTACTCGCGATCGACCGAGTTGTCCGGCGAGATCAGGTTCACCACCAGCAGGAAGTCCGGCGTGGTCTTGCGCGTCACGACGCCAAGGCGCTGCACTTCCTCGGGAAGCCGCGGAATGGCGACCGCGACGCGGTTCTGCACCAGCACCTGCGCCGCATCCAGGTTGGTCCCGGACTTGAAGGTGACGGTGATGGTGACGTTGCCGTCACCGGTCGACTGCGACGACTGGTAGAGCATGTCGTCGACGCCGTTGATCTCCTGCTCGATCGGCGCGGCCACGGTTTCCGCGACCGTCTCTGCCGAGGCGCCCGGATAGGAAGCGGTGACCGTCACCGTCGGCGGGACGATGTCGGGATATTGGGAAATCGGCAGCGCCAGATAGGCGATCGCGCCGATGATCGTGATGATCACCGCGATCACAGCCGCGAAGATCGGGCGCGTGATGAAGAACCGTGAGAGGCGCATCGGGCCACTCCTCGTGAATTGAGTTCGGAAAAAGGGTCAGCCGCCGGCCCCTGGGGAGAGCCGGCGGCTGATGGTCAACGGGCGAAGGTAGCTTCGCCGGTGACCGGCGCCGTGAGGGCCGGCGCCTGACTGGTTGCGGTGGGCTCGATCTTGCCGGCCTTGGGGGTCACCTTGCCCCCGGGCTGCGCGAACTGGGTGCCCGAGATCACGACCTTGTCCTGGGCGGTCAGGCCCGAGCGGACGACACGCAGGCCGTCGACCACGGGACCGAGCGTCACCGGCTTCGGTGCGACCGTGCCGTCCTTGCCGACGACCAGCACCAGCTTGCGGGCCTGGTCGGTCTGGATCGCGGCATCGGGCACCATCAGCGCCTGGGTGGTGCCGCCGGCCGAGAGGCGCATGTTGCCGAACATGCCGGGCGTCAGGAACATGCCCGGGTTGCTCAGCACTGCGCGCCCGCGGATCGTGCCCGACTTGGGATCGAGGCCGTTATCGGTGAAGTCGAGCTTGCCCTTCCACTTGTAGTCGGTCTCGTCCTGGAGACGGATCTCCACCGGCGATTCCTGGGCACCCGCTTCCTTCGCGCGCTTGGTCTTGAGGAACAGCGCCTCGGAACCGTCGAAGGTGAAGTAGATCGGATCGAGCGCGTTGATCGTGGTCAGCAGCGAACCGCCCTGCCCCTCGCCCGCGGCGACCAGGTTGCCCGGATCGACGCGGCGGTCCGAGATGCGGCCGGCGATCGGCGCGCGGACCTGGGTGAACTCCATATCGAGCGCGCGGCTGCGCACCCGGGCCTGGGCGGCCGACACCGCCGCACCGGCGGCGCGGACACGTGCCTGGAGCCGCTCGACATCGCTCTTCGACACCGCTTCCACGGAGACCAGCCGCTCGGCGCGGCCCAGGTCGGAACGGGCAAGCGCGAGATCGCTCTCGGCGCTGGCCAGCCCGGCGCGTGCCTCGGCAAGCGCTGCGGCGAAGGGGCGCTGGTCGATCGTGAAGAGCAGCTGGCCCTTCTGGACGATCGCGCCGTCGGTGAAGTGGACGCCGGTGATCGCACCCGAGACGCGCGGACGCACCTCGACGGCGCGGCTCGGCTCGAAGCGGCCGACATAGTCGTCCCACTCGTTGATGTCGCGGGCGAGCGGCGCCGACACGGTCACCACCGGCGGCGGCGGTGCTGCCATCGCGGCGGGTGCGTCCTTGCTGGCAATGCCCAGCCCGGCGGCGACGAGCACCACCGGGATCGCGACCAGGCTGCCGCGCTGCCACAGCGGCATGCGGCGGATACGGTCCGAGACGCCCGGCTTGTTGTCACCGGTCTCGGTTTCGATGCGCGAGATCATGTTCATTGGAATCGCTTCCCCTGATTCAGGGCTGCACGGCCACGGCTGATGGAGGCGAGCAGCGTTTCATATTGGTCGGGCGTGAAGCCCGCTTCGTGAAAGGCGCGGATCTCGTGGCGCGGCAGGGCATAGCCCTTGTGCCAGGCGAGCACTGCGACACGCCGCAGCGCCTCCAGCTTCTGATCCGCCAGTTTCGGATTGGGGCTCTCTCCCCCGAAGATCATGCCCAGCGCCATCGACAGGCGCCCGGGTTTCTCCAGCGAGGCAAGCCGGTCGTGCTGGGCGATCGCCACGACCTGCCATTCGAGCGCGGAGAAGCCGCTGACCGGAAGCACATCTGCGGGCGCCGCGACCGGGCTGCCCTGGAGCTCCGAAAAGTTGAGATAGGCCATCATCTTTCCTCCTGCGTGTTGCCCGGCGGAAGGCAAAAACCTCCCCGTGCCGCGCGGAACCCCTTCCGCCGGCATTTCCGGTCATCCCCAACCGGCACGAGACGGGGCTGTCGCGCAGACGCATGTGTCTGCGGCGCACCGGCTCGGTCCTGTCCAAATTTCAGCGCTGCTGGAGTTTCGGGGCGGGGCCCCAGCCCCATTCCCTCGCTTCGGCAACTTCCCTCATTTCTATACTGACTGGTATAGAAATCGTGCTGCGTTGCGTCAAGGGCTTTTTATACTGGTCGGTACTTTTTGTCGAGCTAGGGGTGAAAAAAGTTCCAGATCCCCCGGGTCCCTCCCCCTCATCCCGGCGAAAGCCGGGATCTCAGGCGATGGCAGGAAGAGAGCCGCACGAGATCCCGGCTTTCGCCGGGATGACGGCCTTCTCTTCCGCTTGCGCTTATTTGCTCGGCCAGCAGGCCAGGCTGGTGTCGATCAGCTTCTTCAGGTCGACGCACGACGTCCCGCTGCCGGCCTGCAGCGCGATGCCCTGCAGGAGGGCGAACAGATAAGCGGTCAGGCCGATCACGTCGGTATCCGCCGGAAGGTCACCCTCGGCCTTCGCACGCTCGAACCGGTCGATCAGGCTCTGCTTCACGATCGCCCCGCGCGCGAGCACCTCGGCGCGGATCGACTCGGCTTCGGTGCCGCAGGCCACCGAATTGATCACGCCCATGCATCCCTTGGGGTCGCAGGTGCTCATCTGCATCTCGAGCGCGCCGGTCAGCAGTCGCTCGGCCACTCCGCGCGCGGTCGGCGCGTCGAGCGCCTTGCCCATATAATCGAGCTTTTCACGCTGATAGAGGTCGAGCGTCTTCTTGAAGAGCGCTTCCTTGTTGCCGAACGCCGCATACAGGCTCGGCCGGGTGATCCCCATCGCCTCGGTCAGATCGCTCAGCGAGGCACCCTCATAACCCTTGGTCCAGAAGACGCGCAGCGCCGAGGTCAACGCCGAGTCGGTGTCGAATTCGCGGGGGCGGCCCTTGGTGGGCTGGCAGGCGGTGATTTCCATAATGACCGGTACATAATAGCAAAAGCGCAAAAAGCCAATGCCTTGCCGCATGCTCCGGTTCCAGCCCCCTGAACCACTGTATTTTCACGGGTGTGAACTTATCGGCGGGCAGTATTAGGCGGATGTAATGGTTAACTCTGGCCGACTCGCCAATTGTCGAACGTATCGTGCGCTTGCTCCGCAAGTAGCCGATGCACGCGATCAATATAGGTGGAGATCGGCGGTCATCGGAGCCTGAGATGAGAGCTGGGGCGCTCCATCGAGGACTGGACCGGTACGGTATAACCTTGCTGGCGGTGACAATCGCATGCGGGCTTCGCGCCCTGATCGATCCCTGGACCGATGACCGGCCCTATTATCTGATCTTCCTCCTGCCGATACTCGTCGCAGCGATCCTGTGCGGGCTCCTCCCCGGCCTGCTCGCGGTGCTGTTGTCGCTGGTCGCGGAGAACCTCGTTCGCCCCGCGCAAGGAGATTTCCCCGATCTCCTGCTGTTCCTGCTCGCGTCCGGGCTCCTGCTTCTTTTCGTCAGCTGGTTCCGGACCGGCCGCGGCACGACGCGTCCGCCGACGGATTCGCAGCAGGAAACCGAGCGCCAGCTCAAGGCGAGCGTCAATCAGTTCCGCTCGGTGCTCGCCACCGTGCCCGACGCGATGATCGTGATCGACGATCGCGCGCACATCCTGTCCTTCAGCGCGGCGGCCGAGCGGCTGTTCGGCTTCAGCGAGGCCGAAGTCGTCGGCACCAACATCAACCGGCTGATGCCCAACCCCGATCGCGAGCGGCATGACGACTATATCGCCCGCTATCTGACGACCGGCGAGCGCCGCGTGATCGGCCGCGGCCGCACCGTGATCGGCCAGCGGCGTGACGGCTCGACCTTTCCGATGGAGCTCTCGGTCGGTGAAGCGATCACCGATGGCGACCGGGTGTTCACCGGATTCATCCGCGATCTGACCGAGAAGCAGAAGGCCGAGGACCGGATCGAGCAGCTGCGCGGCGAACTGGTCCATGCCGCGCGTGTCAGCGCGATGGGCACCATGGCTTCCACCCTGGCGCACGAGCTCAACCAGCCGATCACCGCGGTGGTCAACTATGTCCGTGGCGCCGGCAATCTGATGCGCGGCAACGAGAGCCCTGACCTGTCGGTGATCCAGCACGCGCTCGACGAAGCGACCAACGAAGCGATGCGCGCAGGCGGGATCGTCCGGCGCCTGCGCGAATTCGTGGCACGCGGCGACAGCGAGAAGAGCGTCGAGGACCTCGATGCGCTGGTCGAGGAGGCCGCCAAGCTCGCGCTGATCGGCGCACGCGAACGCGGCGTCGACTCCTTCTTCGAAATCGATCCCGCCAGCTCGGTCGTGCTGGTCGACAAGATCCAGACGCAGCAGGTGCTGATCAACCTGATGCGCAATGCCGTGGATGCGATGTCCGCATCGCCGATCCGGCGCCTCACCATATCGAGCAGGGCCGAGCCGAACGGCTATGTCCGCGTCACCGTGGCCGACACCGGCACGGGCATCGCCCCCGATATCGCGGAGAATCTCTTCCGCGCCTTCAACAGCAGCAAGGACGGCGGAATGGGGCTTGGCCTCTCCATCTGCCGCACCATCGTAGAGGCCAATGGCGGAAAGATCTGGATGGAGGCCTGCCCCGGCGGCGGCACTGCATTCCACTTCACGCTTATCCGCATGGAAACGGAGCAGTCCGAATGAATGACCGCCGGCTGGTACACATCATCGACGACGAGGACAGCGTCAGGAACTCGATCGGGTTCATGCTGCAGACGACGGGCTATTCCGTGCGCACCTGGCCTTCCGGCGTCGCCTTTCTGCGCGAGCTGCGCAATGTCGAGCCCGGCTGCATCCTGCTCGACATACGCATGCCGGAGATGGACGGGCTGCAGGTGCAGCATCAGCTCAACGAGCGCGGCGTGACCATGCCCGTTATCGTGCTTACCGGGCATGGCGACGTGACGATCGCGGTGAAGGCGATGCGCAACGGCGCCTTCGATTTCCTCGAGAAGCCGTTCGAGGCCGATCAGCTGCTCTCGGCGATCGAGAACGGGTTCGAGCGTGCCAACGAAGCGAACAGCGCCACCCGCACCGATGCCGCGCGCACCCAGCTCGCCAGCCTTTCGGCGCGCGAGCGCGAAGTGCTCGACGGGCTCGCCGCCGGCTTCCCGAACAAGACCATCGCCTATGATCTCGGCATCTCGCCGCGCACGGTGGAAGTCCACCGCGCGAACCTGATGCAGAAGCTCGGCGCGCGCAGCCTGTCCGAGGCACTGCGCGTGACCTTCACTGCGGAGATGGGCGCCTAGGCTGCTACGGATGCCGCTTTCGGTTCCCCGGCGAAGGCCGGGGAACGCGCACGACATCCTTGCAATGTAGGATTTCGCCTGCTGCGATCGAGCGGCCAGCCCATGGCAGGCCGCTCTTTGACCCCGGTAAAAAATAGGATCACGCACACGCAACAATGTTGCGAGAGGCGGCCGGTTACCGAGGAAATGGGGAAAATAGTGGCCCGCAAAACCCACTCTTGGCCTGTACTTTGTGTACTTTCGCGAGTCGGCGCACCTGCGGTGTTGGAGCCCTAGAACCAGCCCGCCGTCTCGCCGAGCATCCAGATGCCGGCGGCGAGGAACAGCACCGCGGCAATGCCGTGGACCAGCCTGAGCGGCACTCGCTGCAGCAGCGCATTGCCCAGGAACACCGCCGGGACATTGGCCAGCATCATCCCCAGCGTGGTACCCGCCGTGACCGCCCAGACATTGTGGAAGCGCGCGCCCAGCGCCACGGTCGCCAGCTGGGTCTTGTCGCCCATCTCGACCACGAAGAAGGCGATCGCAGTCGTCAGGAATGCGCCGAACCGCGCCGGCTTGTCCTCCAGGTCGTCGATCTTGTCGGGGATCAGCGTCCACAGGCCCATGGCGATGAACGACGCGGCGATCAGGTAGCGGAACCAGGTGCCCTGCAGCAGCTGCGCCGCTTCGGAGCCGACCAGCGCGGCGAGGAAGTGGTTGGCCAGCGTCGCCGCCAGGATGCCGAGGATGATCGGCACCGGCTTCTTGAAGCGGGTGGCGAGCAGGATGGCGAGCAGCTGGGTCTTGTCGCCGATCTCGGCGAGCGCGACGAGCGCAGTGGAGCTGAACAGGGCTTCGAACAAAGGAATACTCCGGGCCGGACGGAGACGAAATCCAACGACATCGCACCTCCCCGCCCGGCTGGAGCGGAGATGCGACGCCATTGGTCTCGCCCGAACGGTGCTCCCGTCCCTCCCGCGCCATGGCCTCTCGACCAAGTATGTTGACGCGGGAGCCCGCGCGATTTGCGCGGCTGGCTACTCCCCAAATAGCGAGTTGCTGCGTGAAGCAGCACAGCGCGGCCCCTACGGCACGCGCCTGCCGAAATCCAGCATTTTGTGTTCAGCCCGCCAGGCTGAGCAGTCGATGCTCCGTGCCGGGCTCCTCGCCCGGCTCCCCGCGCAGCGAAGCCAGCAGATCGCTGATCGAGCGCACCGGCGAGGAATCGAGGAAGCGACTGCCCCAGTCCCGCGCCAGCGCCGCGGCGTCCGCCCCGGTGTCGGCCAGGATCGAGGGAAAGGCGATACGCAGCCTGGGACCGGCGAACAGCTGGTCCGGCGATGCCGTCACCGCCGATCCAAGCGGCCGGACGAACACGGCGCCCGCCACCTTCTCGACATAGGAAGCCGGCGACAGCCGCGCCCACCAGGTCACGGCAAAACAGCCAATGCCATGTGCGACCAGGATCACGGGGCGCTCGGTAAGCCGCACCGCCTCGTCGAGGCGCGCCGCCCACAGGTTGCGCCCGCCACCACCGGCGCCAAGCTCGATGATCTGACCGGCATGGGCAAGCAGGCCACGCGCGGGTCGGTCGGCACGATCATAGATCGTCAGGGTCGGAAGCGACGAATCGAAGAGGCCATTCTCGGGCATTCGGTATCTCCCTTGATAAGGGGAAAGCACGCTCAACGAGTCGCCAGCGTATTCCTACTGTACCGCTATGCAATTCGCCCTGCGCCAGAATGAGTGCGCCGCGCGCCGAAATCGCATGGTACCGCTTACATGCTCTCGACCCGCCCCGCCCCGGCGGTCGGATTTCATCGCAACACGCTCCGACTCGGACGCTTATGGCGCGATCCGGCGCGCCTCGCCCCGCAGCGTCGCCCGCGTGCCTGTTCTCCAATCCGGAGGCGGCGCAGCGGGGCAGGCTGCAGGCAAATGCCTGGCCGATCGGGTCGGCAGGGGTTCTCAACGGAATTGACCGAGCGCGATGCAGCCCGCCGCGCGAGCGAAAGAGGGAGTGGCCCGCCACCGAGTGACCCGAGCACGGGCACCGCCGCGGCCCACCAACAAAAGGGCAAGCAATGATAAACCGAACCAAGACCATGACCCGCTTCCTGCGGGGCTCGACGGCGCTTTGCGGCGCGATGCTGATCGCCATGCCGGCCCATGCGCAGGAAGCCGCCGCGCCGGCAGCGCAGGACAGCACCACGGTACCCGCGGCGCCCGTCGCACAGGAAGAAACCGGCGAAGCGATCGTCGTCACCGGCTCGCTCTTCCGCCGCCCCAATGCCGAAACGCCGTCGCCGGTCACCGTGCTTTCGGCCCAGACGCTGGAGGAGCGCGGTCTGAACACCGTTTCGGAGGCCCTGCAGCGTGTCTCGGCCGGCAACGCCGGCACGATCACCGCGGGCTGGAACAATGGCAACAACTTCGCCTCCGGCGCCACGGCGATCTCGCTGCGCGGCCTGACCGTGCAGGCCACGCTCACCATCTTCGACGGCCTGCGCATGGCTCCCTATCCGCTCGCCGATGACGGCCAACGCAACTTCGTCGACCTGAACACCATCCCCAACGCGATCGTCGAGCGCATCGAAGTCCTGCGCGACGGTGCATCCTCCACTTATGGTGCCGACGCGGTCGCCGGCGTGATCAACGTGATCACCAAGAAGCAGGTTACCGGCCTTCATCTCAACGCATCCGCCGGCATTTCCCAGCGCGGCGATGCCGGGGAGCGCCGCTTCGATGCGACCTGGGGCTTCGGCGACCTGAACGAACAGGGCTTCAACTTCTACGTCAGTGGAGAATACCAGAAGCAGGATCCGCTCTGGGCGCGCGACCTTGGCTATCCGTTCAACACCGCCGACTGGAGCAAGATCTGCAAGGCGGACGGCATCTGCCTGCAGAACCGAAACCTCAACGGCGTCAGCGCCAATGGCAGGGCGCGGACATTCTTCGAGGCTCCCGGCATCACCTATACCCGCCCGGTCACCACGCCCGGCTCGGATGCCGGCACCGGACGCGTAACCCAGCTCAACCCCGCGCTGGGCTGCGGACGCTTCTCGCCGATCCAGCTGACCGCGGCGCAGATTGCCGCATCGACGCTTGCACCTGCCGATGGCCGTGTCTGTGAAGTCAACAACGTCGCGGCCTACCGGATGCTGCAGCCGGAAATCGAGCGCATCGGCGCATCGGCCCGCTTCACCGCCAATATCGGTGAGCATCATCGGCTCTATGCCCAGGCCAATTTCTACCAGACGAGTAGCTTCGCTTCGGCCGCGCCCTACGCCTTCGTCGGCCAGCCGACCCCGCCGACCGGTGATGCGGGCGTGTATGAGCTTATCGCGCCGGTCTATGTCTGCCCGACGGGCGTGGGCACCCTGAACGGCGTCGGCACGGGCTGCAACGCCACCAACGGGACGCTCAACCCCTACAACCCCTATGCGGCCGCGGGGCAGACCGCCCAGCTGTTCTTCACGCCGGACAGCCCGGTAACCGACGAGCCGAAATCGCGTGCATTGCGCGGCACCATCGGCCTTTCGGGAGACATCGCCGAGGGCTGGAACTATTCGGCCGACTTCACCGCGTCGAACGTCCGGCTGCGCCGCGTGCAGGGCAACTACATGATCCCGCAGCGGCTCATGGATGTCGTCGCACGGGGCACGTTCAACTTCAGCAACCCGAAGGCAACGCCCCAGGACGTCTGGGACTATATCATGCCGAGCCAGACCACGATCTCGGAGTCCAACCTGTGGCAGGCAACCGCCAACGTCACGCACAAGCTCTTCACCCTGCCGGGCGGCGATCTCCAGGTGGCAGGTGGCGTCGCCTATCGCCACGAGTCGATCGACGCGCCCAGCGCCAATCCGCAGAACGATGCCCATCCCTATGATCGCTACTATGGCATCAACGCAGTAGGCACCGCGGGCAATCGCAACGTCTTCTCGGCATTCGGCGAAATCGATGCGCCGATCATCAAGCAGTTCGAGATGAACCTGTCGGGCCGCTACGACTCCTACTCGACCGGCCAGAAGAACTTCTCGCCCAAGGTTGGCGCCAAGTTCACGCCGATCCCGCAGGTGGCGGTGCGCGGCACCTGGTCAAAGGGTTTCCGCATCCCGAGCTTCAACGAAGCGTTCGGCCTGCCGACCACCGGCTATGTAACCATCGGCGGCGAAGGCTTCTGCGACAGTCAGCCCGCGTTCTGCGCGGCGCATGGCAACAACAACTATGCGAATACGTCCTTCTCGATCGGCCTGGTCAACAAGGGCAATCCGAACCTGAAGCCGGAACGGTCCGAAAGCATCACTGCCGGCTTTATCTTCGAGCCGATCCGCAACGTCAGCTTCACCGTCGATTTCTGGCGAATCAAGGTGCGCGACCTGATCGTCGGCGTGACGGACTCCGGGCCGGCCGTGGAGCAATATTATGCGAACAACGGCGTCGTGAACATTCCGGGCTTCGTCGTCCGCCCAGCGCTGCGCGACCAGCAATTCCCGAACGCGCTGCCGCATATCGGCTTCATCGAGACCTCCTACGCCAACGCCAACCAGCAGCTGGTCGAGGGCATCGACCTGGGCGTAAACGCGAACTTCAAGGTCACGGACGGCGTCAAGCTGATCAGTTCGTTCGAAGCCTCGTATCTCAACAAGAACCATCTGACCCCGGTCGATCCGATCACGGGCAAGCCGGGCAAGGCGCAGGAATATGAGGGCACGCTGAGCCCGTGTAACACCACCTCCTGCTCGGGTTCGCCGCGCTGGCGCGCCAGTTGGCAGAACACGCTGGACCTGGGCAGCACCCTCGTGTCGGTGACCGCCTATTACACGTCCGGCTACGACGTCGCCCGCGTCGACTTCGGCGGCAAGCCGGGCGATTGCGCCAGCGCGATCGCCACCGGTTCCAAAGCCTATACCGACGGCTCGCCCTATGCCTGCCGTTCCAAGGCGGTCTGGAACGTCGATATGACGGCATCGCAGAAGATCAGCGACCAGTTCTCGATCTATCTGAACGTGCTCAACCTGCTCAACACGAAGCCGCCGTTCGATCCGACCGCGGCCTATGGCCTCTACGGCTACAATCCGGCCTGGGCCGGGCCGAATGCCCTTGGTCGCTATTTCCGGATCGGCGCCAAGGTCGACTTCTGATTGCCCTCTCGAGGGGTAATCGCTGGGGGAGCGGCATGCCGCTCCCCCTTTTTGCGCGCACCACCCGCGCTTTCGCTAATGCGATTGACTCGCAATATAGCCTTCCCTAACGAGCCCCCGAACGATCCGCTTCTGGGGAACCGGGATGAACAGCCTTTTCCGTGGCGCATTGCTCGCCAGCGCCATGCTCCTGCCTTCGGCCGCCTGGGCCCATGGTCCCGACGGGGAGGACGACCAGGACAAGGCGCGCGACGAGATCGTCGTCACTGGCACGGTCGAGCAGAAGACCCCCTCCGCCACCGGCCTGTCGCTCACGCCGAAGGAAACCCCGCAGTCGATCACGATCATCGATCGCACCCGCATCGACGATTTCGCTCTCAACAACGTCAACGACCTGCTCACCCAGACCGTCGGCATCAATGTCGAGCGGGTCGAGACCGACCGCACCTATTTCAACGCGCGCGGCTTCGACATCACCAATTTCCAGTTCGACGGCATCGGCATGCCTCTGGTCGCCGGCATCCAGTTCGGCGACCTCGACACCGCGCTGTTCGACAGGGTCGAAGCGATCCGCGGCGCCAATGCGATCATGACCGGCATCGGCAATCCGTCGGCCACGATCAACTATGTCCGCAAGCGCCCGCTCGACGAACTCAAGGCCAGTGCCAGCATCCGCTATGGCAGCTGGAACAGCCGGCGCGCCGAGGGCGATGTCTCCGTACCGCTCAACGACGCGATCGGCGTCCGCCTGGTCTATGCGCACCAGGAAGGCGACAGCTACCTGGCCTATAACCGGGTCAACCGCGACGTGTTCGGCGCGACGATCGAAGCGAAGCTCCTCGACGGCCTGACCTTCACCGCCGGTTACAGCCGCCAGGACAATGATGCCTCGGGCGTGATGTGGGGCTCGCTCCCGCTCAGCTATACCGACGGCACCCGCATTCCCTATGCGCGCTCGGCCTCGACCGCAGCCGACTGGACCTATTGGAACACGCTCGACCAGACGGCCTTCGCCGAGCTGGCCTATGACATTGGCGGCGGCTGGTCGGCCAAGACGATCGCCACCTATCGTCGGCTCAGCTACGAAGCGAAGCTGCTCTACGCCTATGGCAATCCAGACAAGGCTACCGGGCTTGGCCTGGGCGGCATGGCCGGCATCTACCCGTCGGTCTACGACCAGTATCTCGGCGATTTCTACGTCTCGGGCCCGGTCAAGCTGTTCGGCCGCGAGCATCAGCTGGCGTTCGGCGTGTCGAGCGGCCGCACCGATGTGCACGAATGGGAGAATTTCTCGCTCGACGCGATCGACTATCCGCCGGTGCTCAGCCTCGGCCGTGTCGACATCGCCGAACCGAGTTATCCCGGCGAATATCTCGCCGCCGATTATTCGGACCGGCTGAAGCGCGCCTATGGCGCCGCGCATCTCAACCTTTCCGACCGGCTCAAGGCCGTGGTCGGCGTCAGCGCGATGTGGCTGGAATCGCTCGGCGATTCCTACGGCACCGATCAGTCGCGCAAGAACAGCAAGGTCAGCCCCTATGTCGGCGCGCTGTTCGATCTGACCCCGAACGTCTCGCTCTATGCGAGCTATACCGACATCTTCAATCCGCAGAGCGAGATCCTGATCAGCGGTCAGCGGCTCGATCCGGCGGCAGGCAGCAGCCTTGAAGGCGGCATCAAGAGCGAATGGTTCGGCGGCAAGCTCTACGCCACCGCCTCGCTGTTCCGCGCGAAGCAGAAGGGACTGGCAGCCTTTGCCGGCACCTGCGCCGCCACCGATCCCTGCCGGGCGGGCGACAGCTATTATACCGGTGTCGACACCACCTCGAAGGGCTTCGAGATCGAGTTCGCCGGCAAGGTGACCGACAACTGGTCGATCAGCGGCGGCTATACCGGCCTCAAGATCGAGGACGAGGCGGGCAACCCGGCGCGGACCTTCCTGCCGCGCAGGACGCTCAAGCTCGCCACCACCTATACGGTGCCCCAGCTCAACGACCTCAAGCTCGGCGCGCAGTTCCGCTGGCAGGGCGACATCACCTATGCCGATAGCGGCGTGCAGGCTTACGGCATCGTCACCGGCGACGTGATCCTGCGCCAGCCCAGCTATGCGGTGGTCGACCTGATGGCCAGCGTTCGCCTGGTCGACACGGTCCGCGCCAGCGTGAACGTGCGCAATGTCGGCAACGAGAAATATCTCGGCAGCCTGATGTGGGGCCAAGCCTATTATGCGGCACCGCGCAACGTCAGCGTCGCGCTCAGCTTCAACTATTGAGACCGGGCGCGTGGCAGGGGCAGCACAACAAAGACAGGGCTGGCGCTATCGCGCCAATGTCGCCGCGCGCGTGGTGGCAGGGACGATCGGCGCCTATGCCGTCGCCGCGCTCGCTGCCGCTGCGCTCGCACGCGTGCTGCCGATGCCCAGGGTCGAGGCGATCATCCCCGCCACCCTGCTCGCCCTGCTGATCGGGCCGGCTGTGACTATCTGGGCGTTTCTGGCTCGCGGTCCCTGGCGCGCCTGGGCCGGCATCGTGCTGGTCGGCGTGATCCTTGCCGCGATCGCCTGGGCAACGGGAGCCCCGGCGTGAGCGCGGCGGTTCGCGAGGGCGTTCGTCAGGTCATGGCCTGGCTGCACGGCTGGGTCGGGCTCCTGCTCGGCTGGGTGTTGTTCGTCATGTGCCTCGCCGGCACGCTCAGCCTGTTCAAGCCCGAGATCGGCCAGTGGATGCGCCCCGAGACCAACGCCAAGGCCGACCCGGCCGATGCGATCCAGGCCGCCGCGACCTGGCTCACCGCGAACGCGAAGGATTCCAACGCCTGGTTCTTCACCGTGCCCAGCGACCGGATGAACACGGTGGAGGCGACCTATGATACCGGCGGCAAATATCTCTATCGCGCGCTCGATCCGGTGACCGGCGCGCCCGCTCCGCGCGAGACGCTGGGCGGCGAATTCTTCTACCGCCTGCATTTCGAGCTGGAGCTGCCCTATCCCTGGGGACGGTTGCTCGCATCGATCGCGGCCATGGTGATGCTGGTCGCGCTGATCACCGGGATCATCGCGCACCGGCGCATCTTCAAGGACTATTTCACCTTCCGCCCGGCCAAGGGCCAGCGCTCCTGGCTCGACGGGCACAACGCGCTGGGCGTGCTCGCCACGCCCTTCCACCTGATGATCACCTTCACCGGGATCGTGACCCTGGCCTCGCTCAACATGCCCTGGGCGATCACCGCCACCTATGGCAACGACCTGGAGGCCGTGTACCACGACCTCTCGCCGGGCATCGCCGAGCGCGAACGCGCCAATGTGCCGGCGCCGCTCGCCCCGATCGCGCCGATGCTGCGCGAGGCTCAGCATCAGCTCGGTGGCACGATCGGCCGGGTCTATGTGCTCAATCCGGGCGACAAGGGCGCGGTGGTCAGCGTGTTCCGCTCGGACGCCGACCAGCTCGGCTTCAACATGGCCGAGATGAGCTTCGACGGCGTAACCGGCCAGCCGCTCCGCAAGTGGCGCGAGAACCGCGCCGCGGTGCAGACCTACAACATAGTCTACGGCCTCCACATGGCCCGCTTCGCGCCGATCTTCACCCGCTGGCTCTATTTCCTCGGCGGCGCGATGCTCACCCTCGCAATCGCCACCGGCATGGTGCTGTGGATCGTCAAGCGCCGCGAGCGTGCACCGCTCTCGATCGGCAATCGCATCGTCGAGCGCCTCAACGTCGGGGTTCTGGCCGGCGTACCACTGGGCTGCGCCGCCTATCTCCTCGCCAACCGCCTGTTGCCGCTCGGCATCGAAGGCCGGGCGGAGCTCGAGGTCTCGATCGCGCTCTACACCGCCGCCGCCGCGCTGGTGGTCGGCGCCGCACTCAAGCCGCGCTGGTCCTGGCCGCTGCTCACCGGCATCACTGCGCTGGCCTGCATGCTCGCCGCGATCCTCGGCCTTTCGGCCAGCGTCATGTCGGCCGTGCTGCTGGCCACTGGCGCCGCGCTCGCCTGGCTGGCGGTGCAGCAGAGCCGCGGGCCGAAGCAGCGGCCCCAGCGGCGGAGGCGCACGGCATGATCCTCGCCATCACCGGCCTGCTCTATCTCGGCATGTTCGCGCTCGCCGCCGGCATGTCGCGCCACGCCGATCCGCTGCTCGGCCTGCAGGCGAAGCTGACCGCGCTGCGGCACCCGGCTCGCTATGGCTGGGGGCTGGTCGCATTGTCGCTGCTGCTTGCGATCTTCGCGCATGATGGCGGCCAGGCGCTGGTGCTCTGGTTCGGGCTGATCCCGCTGGCCAGCGCGATCATCCTCCTCGGCCTCACCTATCGCCCGGCGGCTGCGCGCGCCGTGGTGCCGGTGGCGGCCGTGATGGTGCTGCTCGCGCCCTTCTTCTGATTCGGAGAAATCCGCGACACGATAGTGCTCGGCGGTGGGCGCTGGCTATGCTGTTGGGAAATATGGGCGGCTGGTGGAGCTGAGGGGAATCGAACCCCTGACCTCTGCAGTGCGATTGCAGCGCTCTCCCATCTGAGCTACAGCCCCGCCGCCTGTCTCCGGGGAACCCGGAGAGGCGCTGCATTAGCGGCGCTTTTTCCCCAATGCAACCGGCTTGCAACGCGCGCGGCAAAACGCTTCGCCAGTGCGGCGAACAGCACTGAATAAGCTGGCTTTTTCCGGAACCATCATACCCGCTCGTCCGCTGAATCCGCATCAACTCAGCCCAACCTGCAGTGGAGAGGATTCGATGAACGACCGTTACGGCGATCCCCGGTATTTCGGCCCCGAGGACCAGTATCAGGTGAGCGGCGCCCGACGCGCCGGAGGTGAGCATTATTCGAGCGCCCGCGAATATGCGGCGGCTGGCGCGTTCGGCAAGGGACGCGGCTATCGCGGCAACCACGGCTATGGCGGCGGCTATGGCAACGACTGGGATCGCGGCGGCCGTGACTATCGCACCGATCGTGGCAACTGGGATACGCCGCGCGGCTACGGCGAAGATCGCGAGTACCGCGCGGGCTATGATCCAGATCGCGGCTTTTTCGACCGCGCCGGTGACGAGGTCCGTTCCTGGTTCGGCGATCGCGAGGCGGAGCGTCGCCGCGAAGCCGATATGCGCTACGACGCTCGCCACGGGCGCGACGAGCGCTGGGCGCAGGGGCCTGACGACCATTATTCGGGCTGGCGCCGCCAGCGCATCGCCGAGCTCGACAATGACTATGACGAATATCGCCGCGAGAACGCCCAGCGCTTCGAAAACGAATTCAACAGCTGGCGGACCGACCGCCAGGGTCAGCGCGATGGCCTGCGCCGGGTAAGCGAGCATATGGAAATCGTCGGGTCGGATGGCGCGCATGTCGGCACGGTCGACAAGATCCGCGGCGACCGCATTGTCCTGACCAGGAACGACAGCGATGCCGGCGGCCATCACCACTCGATCCCGTCGCGCTGGATCCAGTCGGTCGATGACAAGGTAACGCTGCGCAAGACCGCGGACGAGGCGCATGCGGCGTGGAAGGACGAGGAACGCTCCGGCGCGCTGTTCGGCGGGCGCGACGATCAGGACTGGAATCGCGACCGGAACCTGAACCGGAGCTTCCCCGGGACCTATTGATCCCCAGATAACAGATGTGAGCAGAACTGGGCCCGGGCATGCTTCCCGGGCCCTTCTTTATCGGCTCAGCCCGCCAGCCACGCAGTCAGCGCCGCGCGGAACGCATCGGGCTGGTCGAGCATGACGAAGTGCCCGCTGTCGCCAACCCCGGTGAGCGCGAGCTTCGCCGTGCCGGCATATTCGCGCTTGTAGAAATCGAGCGTCACCGTCTCGCCGCCACGTTCCGGCGACCAGGGAACGATCACCGTGACCGGCGTGACGATGTCCTTGAGCTGCGGGCGCAGGTCGACCTGCATATCCTCGAACAGCGCCTGGCCCGAGACGCGCATGTCCGCCTTTGCCATCCAGGCGGCGACCTGCGCCTGCGAGGCCGGCTTGAGCGCGTTCTGGCGCGCGATCGCCTGCCCCACCGCCTCGGGCAGCGGCTTGCCGTAGAGCCCCGCCATCTGGGCGCGCATCGCCTCGGCCTGGGGCTTCACTGTCGCCACCGTCGAGCCCGGCACAAAGGCCGAACCGACAAAGGGCAGCGCATCGACGATCAGCGCTCTGCCGACATCGCCAGGATGCGCCTGGGCGAGCATCAGCGCGAGCAGCCCGCCCATCGAATGGCCGACCACCGCGGCACCGGCGATCCTCTGCTCCGTGACCAGCCTGTGCAGATCGGCGACCATCCCCGGCAGGATGGCCTGCCCCAGATTGGCCCCCGGCGCATCGCCGCCAAAGCCGTTGACCTGGACGAGATAGACGGTGTGGGTCTTCGCCAGCTCGGGCGCCACGCCGTCCCATACCGCACGCGGGCTGGAGAGGCCGGGGATCAGGATCACCGGGCTACCCTTGCCGATCACCTGCACCGAAATGTGATCCATCTGGATCAGGCTGGCCGGGGCGGCCACGGCATGCGCAGCGGGGGCGTGCAGGATCATCGGGATGCTGGCGGTTGCGAGCAGGGCGAAGGCAATGCGACGGATCATGGTCAGTCCTTGCGGTTGGGATTGGTGAAGATCTCTTCGATGGTCAGGCCGAACAGGTCGGCGATCTTGAAGGCGAGCGGGAGCGAGGGGTCGTAGCGGCCGGTCTCGATCGCATTGACACTCTGGCGGGAGACCTCGAGCCGCTCGGCCAGGTCCTGTTGGCTCCACGCCCGCTCGGCGCGCAGCACGCGGAGGCGATTGATCATTCGCCGCCTCCCGCCAACCGGTCGCGCCAGGTCATCACGCACTGCGCGATCCCCCAGGAACCGCACCAGAGCGGGAAGCCCCAGATCGCGATATCCGGATCGGGCTGAACCGCGCCGCCATTGGTGAGGAAGCCATATATGGTGACCGCGGCCAGCAGCACGCCGGTGCCGAACAACATGCAGGCGGCGATGCGCTGGCGCTGGAACTCGTCGGTTTCCTCGAGAAGATAGAGCCCCATCACGACGATCACGCCGATGACGGGGAGCGCCGGCAGAACCGAGAGGGTGACCAGCGCCACGCCGGTCGGATGCAATTCCTTGAGCGCCCAGACGCAGGCGAACAGCACGACGACATAGGCGATCATCGTCGGAACGAACCGCTTCAGATAGCGGCGGCCGGCAACCGTACTTGTCTTCATGTCAAGCGTCCTTTCGAATCAGTCAAGGACGCTTTACTCAACAAATGACAGATATGTCAATGGGACTTTCCATATCGGAAAGCATCGACGACTAACTGCTAATGCTGCTTTCCAACGGGAGGGTCGGGATCAACGCTCCAGCCCCGCATGTCGCGGATCATCGGCTTGCCGCAGCCCTCGCACCAGGATCGAAAGGTCGAGCCGTCATTCCATGCGCGCCCACGGCTGCGATGGTGTTTGCCGAACACGCAAAAGACTGGCTGCAGCAACCGCATATGCCGCCTCCCCGGAATCTGAGGGGAAGGTGACATTGCAGCGCACACAAAGTCTACAACTTTCTGAATATACGAAGAATTATTGCCTATTTTTAATGTGTGAGCCGCCCGAGCATTTCGGCTGCCAGCTGGCTGAGCGTGTCGTCGCGCGCGCCCATCACCACGATCCGGTCCCCCGGTCGTGCGATCGCCACCAGATGCGCCGCTGCCGCCGCCCGGTCAGGAATGTGCACCGCGTTGCGCCCCGTAGCCGCGACATCGGCGATGATGTCCGCGCTGGTCACTTCGCGATTGGTCGTGCCGCCCTGATAGACCGGGTCGGGCATTACCAGCACGTCCTCGGCGCCCAGCTTCTCGGCGAACATCGCCACCAACTCGCGCCGCATTACCCGGAGCGGGCCATAGCCATGCGGCTGGAACAGCAGCAGCAACCGCCCTTCAAAGGTGTGGAGCGTGTCCAGCGTCGCGGCGATCTTGTCCGGATTGTGCCCGAAATCGTCGATCACCGCGATCTCGTTCGCCTCGCCGACCAGTTCGAAGCGGCGCTTGAGCCCCTGGAATCCCTGGATCGCCTGCGCCGCATCCTCAAGCGCGATCCCCGCCGCCAGCGCCGCGCTGATCGCCGCCAGCGCATTCGAGACATTGTGCTTGCCCGGCACTTGCAGCGTCACCGGGATCGAGGGCTCGCCCTCGCGCGCCAGCTCGAACGCGATGCCATAGCGCTGCTCGCGCAGGTTGATCGCCGTCAGGTCCGCAGCCGAGCCGATCGCGAAGGTCACCAGCCGGTCACGCGGCATCGTCGCCGCCAGCAGCGCGCCCTCGCCATTGTCGAGATTGATCACTGCCTTGCCCGATCGGGCGATGAACGCCCCGAACAGCTCGATCAGCTTCTCCATCGGGAGGTGATCGAGGCTGACATTGTTGAGTACCGCGACATGCGGGCGATAGAGCGCGATCGATCCGTCGCTCTCGTCGACTTCGCTAACATAGGCGGCGCCGCTGCCGACCAGCGCGCTGGCAAAGGGCGCATCGGGAGTGACGAAATTCTTCATCACCGCACCGTTCATCACCGTGGGATCGCGGCCCAGCGCATGGAGGATCCAGCCGATCATGCCGGTGACGGTCGACTTGCCGCTGGTGCCTGCCACGCCGATCGACGCCGGCGAGCCGTTGAACAGCGCGGCGTTGAGCTCGGCCCGCGTCATCCGCGGATTGCCCAGCTCGGCGGCGCGGCGGGCATCGGGCACGGTCTCCTCGATCGCGGCGGAGGCGACGACGATCTGCTCGCTTGAGCTGATCCCGCTCCCGTCCTGCGGGAACAGGCCGATTCCGCTGGCCTTCAGGAAATCGAACTTGGCCGGCAGCCGCCCCGAATCGAGGCTGCGGTCCGATCCTGCCACGCTGGCGCCCTGCCCGGCCAGGATCATCGCCAGCGGCATCATCCCCGATCCACCGATGCCGACGAAGAAGTAAGGTTTGCGATGCTCCATGGCCTCGCGCTATCGGCAATTCGAAGCAAAGGGGCAAGGCATGCGTATCGGAGTCGTCGCACCAGCAAGGACAGTCAGCCGGGAATCCTCGGCCAGGCTATCCGCGTTCATGGCGCTGACCTACCCCGAGCACGAGATCGTGTTCCATCCGCAATGCTATCTCGAATGGGGCCATTTCGCCGGCACCGACGAACAGCGCGCCGCCGCCTTCCTCGAATATGCCAATGATCCGGCGTTCGACGCGATCTGGTTCGCGCGCGGCGGCTATGGCTCCAATCGCATCCTCGACATGGTGATGCCAAAGCTCGGTTCGGCCGCGCGGCACAAGACCTATATCGGCTTCTCGGACATGGGCTTCATGCTCGGCGCGCTCTATGCCGCGCGGGTCGGCCGCGTCGCGCACGGATCGATGTCCTCGGGCCTCGGCCAGCATGATGAGGGCGTTTCCGAAGGCTGGGTGCTCGGCTGGCTGATCGACGGCGACAAGCGCGGCCTGGAGCCGGCGCTGGCCGATGGCCGCCCCGCCGCCGCGTTCAACCTGTCGATCCTCAATGCGCTGATCGGCACCAAATACCTGCCCGACCTGACCGACCATGTCCTCTACATCGAGGAAGTGGACGAGCCGCTCTACCGGATCGACCGGATGATGTTCCAGATGGCGCACGCTACCCAGCTCAAGGGCATTGCCGGCGTGCGGCTGGGCGCGGTCTCAGCCGTCAAGGACAATGGCGAGGCCGCAGGCAACTACAGCTTCGGCGAGACGATCGACCAGATGATCCTGCGCTGGTGCCATGACATGGGCGTGCCCTATCTCGGCCGCGCCGAGATCGGCCATGTCCGCCTGAACCGGGTGGTGCCCTTCGGGCTGCTCTAACCCTACCCGTACGGGTCTTTCGCGCGCAGGCGCTGCTACCTATCTGCCGGGCTCGACAAGGCTTCGGAAAAGGGCAGCGTGACATGGCGATCAAGGACATCCTACCCGGCAAGCTCGGCTTCGGCGCCGCGCCGCTCGGCAACATGTTCCGCGACATCCCCGAGGAGGAAGCGCTCGCCACCGTCGATGCCGCCTGGAACCAGGGCATCCGCTATTACGATACCGCCCCGCTCTACGGCGCCGGCCTGGCCGAGATCCGCATGGGCGAAGTGCTGGGCAGCCGCCCGCGCGACGAATATGTGATCAGCACCAAGGTCGGCCGCGTCATCCTCGACGAGCTAGAGGATGTCAGCGCACGCGACCAGGGCGAGAAGGCCGGCGTCTTCGCCCATGGCCGCGCCAACAAGGTAGTGAACGACTATTCGGCCGACGCGACGATGCGCTCGATCGAGGACAGCCTGAAGCGGCTCAAGACCGATCGCATCGAGATCGTCTTCGTCCATGACCTCGCCCAGGATTTCTACCGCGACGAATGGGTCGACCGCTTCGCCGAGGCGCGCAAGGGCGCTTTCCGCACGCTCGACCGCTTGCGCGACGAAGGCGTGATCAAGGCCTGGGGCCTGGGCGTGAACAAGGTCGAGGCCTGCGAGCTGCTGCTCGACCTGGAGGAACCGCGCCCGGACGGTTTCCTGCTCGCCGGCCGCTATACGCTGCTCGACCACGAGCGCGCCCTGCAGCGGCTGATGCCCAAGGTCGCCGAACGCGGCCTCGGCATCGTCGTCGGCGGGCCTTACAGCTCGGGCGTGCTCGTCGGCGGTGCGCATTTCGAATATGCCCCGGCGCCCCAGGCGATGCTAGACAAGGTCGCCCGGATCAGGGCGATCGCCGACCGCCATGGCGTGAGCATGAAGGCGGCGGGCCTGCAATTCTCGTTGGCCAATCCAGCAGTCGCTGCAGTGATCCCCGGCGCGAGCAAGCCGAGCCGCCTCGCCGAGGACCATGCCGCGCTCAACGAAGCGATTCCCGCCGATTTCTGGCGCGAACTGCGCGAGGCAGGGCTGGTTTCGCCGGATGCCCCGTTGCCGATCGACGGGTGAGGTGGGAGGCCGGGCAATCCATACCTGCCATCCCGGACTCCAACTCGTCATCCCCGCGAAGGCGGGGATCCAGGGTAGTTTGCGATGCCGAAGCAATCGAGGCCATCCACTGCCGGAAACCTCTGGCAGGGCCGCGAACCTTTCACCCTTGGCTCTGGATCCCCGCCTTCGCGGGGATGGCGGAGAATAGAGTTTTGCGGAAAACCTTTGGCGGTTCGCTATCCGGCCACCCGCTTCGCCCACAAATGAAACATCCCCGCGAACAGATGCGGCGCAGTTGCCTCCACCTGGTCCCATAGGGCGAGGCTGCGCCGGTCGCCGCCGGTCCCGAAGAGCCGCGTGAACAGGCCCTGCGCATCGGGCGGGGCATCGAGCATCAGCAGCTCCAGCCCGGCGGCGGTGAGCATCTCGCCAATCGCGGGCAGCCGGTACCAATGCTCGCGGACATGGAAGCACAGGTCGCGGCACCCGCTCAGCGTGTAGAAGTCGTCGCTTTCCCGCAGCCGGGAAAGCGGCTTTTCCGGCGGCAGCGCCAGCACATGCGCACGGAACGCGCGGATGCCCTCTGCACTCGCATCCCAGCCATGCTCGGCGATCACCCGCTGCGCCTCGGCAACCCAGCCCCGCGCACGCTCGCTGTAGAGCGCAAGCCGCACCACCCCACCCGGTTCCAATACGCCGGTCAGCGCGGCCAGCCCGTCCTCGGGCCGCTCCATATGGTGTAGCACGCCGGTACAGTTCACCAGCCCGAAGCGCTGGCCCAGTTCGGCAATATCGAGGATGTCGCCCTGCACGAAGCGTACCGCCTGCACCCCCAGCCTGCTGGCCATGCGCTGGCCATAGGCGAGGCTGGCGCCGCTCAGGTCCAGCGCGGTGATCGTCAGAGACGGGTCCATCCGCGCCAGGTCGATCGGCTCGAACCCGGTGCCGCAGCCGGCGACCAGCACCGCGAGCGGCTCGGCCTGCGGGGCGCCCAACGCGGCGAGGTGCGCGGCTACCGACACGCGCTGCCGGCCCGCAGGCGCGCGCCAGCGCGGATAGGGATTGGCCTCGTACTGCGCACGCACCCTATCCGATACGGCGTCCCCCGATGGGCCGAGCGACGGCATCGCCTCAGTCAGCGCCTGCTCCTCGGCCAGCGCGGCGACTGCCTCGGGAGGAACGCCCAGCCCCTCTCCGCCCCACACATACTCACCGGCAAAGGCCTGCACCGCCAGCGCCGCCCGCAGCCCTTCCGGCAGCGTCTCTCCCGCCAACCAGGCCAGCCGCGCCTCCATCGCCGGATCGACGTTGATGCAGCGCGTGAGGAACGCGATCCACAGCGCGTCCTCCGCCACTATCGGCTCGGGATATTTCACCAGCAGCATGCGTGCCGTCGTCCGCGCCAATGCCTGCGGATCGACCGTGCGCGCATGCAGACAGGTCACCAGGTCCGCCTCCAGCTGGGTCGGCCAGCCGGTCAGCGACAGGTGCGACAGCAGCTCCGCATAGGCCGGCGCCGTCGCCTCGAAATCGAGCGTCAGCGCATGGCTCAGCATCGGCAGCGCCTGGTTGAACGCGCCCTGGTTGGCGGCATCGGCCGCCATGCGCAGCAATTGCCCGGCTTCAGGATGCAATGCGGCCGATCCTCACCAGCGTGCCGTCCGGATCGCTCACCGCGAACTCGTAGCAACCCCAGGGCTTCAGGCTCGGCCCCTCCTTCTCGATGATGTGCTCGCGCACCCGGTCCGCCATCGCGTCGACGTCATCGGTGTAGAGATAGATGCCAAAGGGATTGTGCCCCGGCACCAGCCAGCCGAGCACCGCCTTGTTGAGGTGCAGGTGCCACCCCTTGCCGTCGTCCAGAATCTTGTAGTCACCATAATCGCTGGCCAAGCGGAACCCCAGCCGCTCGTAAAAGGCGAGGCTGGCATCCAGGTCATTGCAGGGCAGGATCGTGGTCGCGCGCTGACTGTCCATCTCGACTCTCTTTCGTTCGTGTCCGGCCCTACGCCATCTCGAAACCGGCTTCCAATGTAGGATTTCGTCTGCCACGCCGTTCGGCATGGCCAGGGCGCGATTTTTTCGGACGCACCGGAAAGCATCGTTCCCGTCCAGCGGACAAAGTGAAATGATTTGCCCCGACTCCCTTCACTTTGGGGCTTCGCACAAGCAATTTCACGAGTGCTTGCCTATATCGCACCCGCGAAGGCATAAGCCGCGCTCCAATCACCCCTTCACGAAAGTCAAACCCGTGTCCGAGATGTTCCGCATTACGCTGCCCGACGGTTCCGTCCGCGAGGTAGCCCCGGGGACTACCCCGGCGGACATCGCCGCGGCGATCGGTCCGGGTCTGGCCAAGGCGGCGCTCGCCGCGCGCGTCGATGGCGAGCTGCGCGACATCGGCCGTCCGTTCGAGGGCGACGCCCAGCTCGCTTTGGTCACCGCGAAGGACGAGAAGGACGCGCTCGAGCTCGCCCGCCACGACTTCGCACATATCCTGGCGGAAGCGGTGCAGAACCTCTTCCCGGGCACGCAGATCACCTTCGGCCCTGCGACCGACGACGGCTTCTATTACGACTTCGCCCCCAAGGACCGTCCCTTTACCGAAGAGGACCTGCCGGCGATCGAAGCCGAGATGCGCAAGATCATCGGCAAGAACGAGCCGCTGATCCGCGAGGTCTGGTCGCGCCAGCAGCTGATCGATCGCTGGACCAGGCAGGGCGAGACCTTCAAGGCCGAATGGGCGCGGGAACTGCCCGAGGGCGAAGAGCTGACCGTCTACCGCGCCGGCAAGGGCGAGGACGCCTGGCTCGACATGTGCCGCGGCCCGCACCTCGCCTCTACCGGCAAGGTCGATCCCAACGCCTTCAAGCTGACGCGCGTTTCGGGCGCCTATTGGCGCGGCGACCAGAAGAACGCGATGCTCTCGCGCATCTATGGCACGGGCTGGCTCAACAAGAAGCAGCTCGACGAGCACATGATGCGCCTCGAGGAGGCCGCCAAGCGCGACCACCGCAAGCTCGGCCAGGAGATGGACCTGTTCCACCTCCAGCAGGAAGCGCATGGCTCGGTGTTCTGGCACCCGAACGGCTATGTCATCTACCGCGCGCTCGAGGATTATATGCGCCGTGCGGTCAACGCCGCGGGCAGCCGCGAGGTGAAGACCCCGCAGGTGATGGACGCGCGCCAGTGGGAGCAGTCCGGCCACTGGGGCAAGTATCGCGAGAACATGTTCGTCATCCCCGACGAGACCCCGAACATCGAGGACGAAGGCCCGATGGTGTCGGAAGACGTGCAGTGGATGGCGCTCAAGCCGATGAACTGCCCGGCGCACATCTTGATCTTCAAGCAGGGCATCAAGTCGTATCGCGACCTGCCGCTGCGGCTCGTCGAGAATGGCTGCTGCCACCGCAACGAGCCGCACGGCGCGCTGCACGGGCTGATGCGCGTCCGCCAGTTCACCCAGGACGACGGCCATATCTTCTGCCGTGAGGACCAGATCGTCGACGAGGTGCAGGATTTCTGCCAGCTCGCCGACCGCGTCTACAAGGACTTCGGCTTCACCTATTCCATCAAGCTGGCACTGCGCCCCGAGAATCGCTTCGGCACCGAGGAGATGTGGGACCAGGCCGAGGCCGAGCTGCGCGACGCCGTGGTCCGCGCCGGCATGGCGACCGAGGAATATGGCTGGGAAGAGCTGCCCGGCGAAGGTGCCTTCTATGCGCCGAAGCTGGAGTGGCACCTGACCGACGCGATCGGCCGCACCTGGCAGGTCGGCACGATCCAGTCGGACCGCGTGCTGCCCGAGCGTCTCGACGCGTCCTACGTCGCCGAGGATGGCGAGCGTCACCGCCCGGTGATGCTCCACCGCGCGATCTTCGGGTCCTATGAGCGCTTCATCGGCATCCTGATCGAGCATTTCGCCGGCAAGCTGCCGACCTGGCTCGCGCCGACCCAGGCGGTGGTCGCGACGATCGTCTCCGATGCGGACGATTATGCGAAGGAAGTCGCCAGGAAGCTCCAGGCCGTCGGCATCCGCGTCGAGACCGATCTTCGCAACGAGAAGATCAACTACAAGGTCCGCGAGCATTCGGTGGCCAAGGTTCCCAACCTGCTCGTCGTCGGCAAGCGCGAGGCCGAAGAAGGCACCGTGGCGTTGCGCGTACTGGGCAGCCAGGGCCAGCAGATGCTGAGCCTCGACGAAGCGGTGGCCAGGCTGGTGGCCGAGGCGACTCCGCCCGACCTGGCATGAACCCGGCAACGCTCGCGATCTATGCCGGCGCCGCGCTGGCCGAGATCGCGGGCTGCTTCGCCTTCTGGGCGGTGCTGCGGCTGGACAAATCGGCGTGGTGGTTGATCCCCGGCGGCGTATCGCTCGCCCTGTTCGCCTGGCTGCTGACGTTGAGCAGCGCCGATGCGGCCGGGCGGGCCTATGCCGCCTATGGCGGGATCTACATCCTCGCCTCGCTCGGCTGGATGGTGCTGGTCGAACGCGTGATGCCCACGCGCTGGGACATGGCCGGCGCCGCGCTGGCAGTGGCAGGTTGCCTGGTGATCCTGTGGGGACGCCGCTGATGCCCCGCATTCGTCTTGGCACCAAAGCCGATGTACCCCGTGCACTGGCTATCTGGCGCGCGGCGGTGGATGCCACCCATGGCTTCCTCTCTGCCGAACACCGCGCCGAGATCGACACCATGGTCGCGGAGCAGTTCCTGCCCCAGGCACCGCTTTGGCTGGTCGAGGACAATGCCGGGGTGGTTCAGGGCTTCCTCGCCATGGACGGGGCCATGATCGACGCATTGTTCGTCGATCCGGCCGCGCATGGCCGCGGCCTTGGCAGTGCCCTGGTAGCACACGCCCTGTCCCTGTCTCCGGACCTACTGGTCGATGCCAACGAACAGGCGGACAATGCCCTGCCCTTCTATATCGCACGCGGCTTCGAGGTCATCGGTCGCTCGGAAAGCGATCCTGCAGGGCGGCCTTATCCCATCCTCCACTTGCGTTATGTCGGCTAAAACCCGATATCAGCGTTACGTCCACGCCACAGTGCGCGGAATTTCGGCGGAAACGCGGTCGCCGGGCTACCGATTTGCCCCTTACTGCGTTATTGAGCCGCCCAAACCCTGAGTCTGCAACAACAGGAGCAAGTCGTATACGTCCGCCCATGAATCGCCGCTCGATGGTGGCACCGCCGATGAACGGTCCGCGGTTTAACGAATTCATTCAGTCGCCCAAGGTCCGCGTGATCGACCATGAGGGCGAAAATCTCGGCGTGATGTACACGCGCGAGGCGATGGAACAGGCGCAGGAGCTTGGGCTCGACCTTGTCGAAGTGTCGCCCAACGCTGATCCGCCCGTTGCCAAGTTCCTCGACGTCGGCAAGTTCAAGTACGAGGCGCAGAAGAAGGCCAACCTCGCCCGCAAGAGCCAGAAGACGCAGGAGATCAAAGAGATCAAGATGCGTCCGAACATCGACGATCACGATTACGACGTGAAGATGAAGGCCATCCACAAGTTCATCGGCGAAGGCGACAAGGTGAAGGTCACCCTGCGCTTCCGCGGTCGTGAGCTCAGCCATGGCCAGCTCGGCATGATCCTGCTCAAGCGTGTGCAGGAAGACTGCGCCGAGGACGCGAAGGTCGAGTCCTATCCGCGCATGGAAGGTCGCCAGATGCTGATGGTGCTGGCACCCAAGTGATGCACAAGGCGCGAGGGCTGCTGATCGCGGCCCTCGCCGCCCTTCCCCTGCCGGCAGCGGCACAGACCGCCGCCTCTTCCACCACTTCCGAAGCCAGCGAGCCGATGGCGGTGCCCACCGGCTATCGCCAGGTATGGGCCGACGAGTTCGACCGGCACGCCGCCCCGGACCCGGCGAAGTGGCGCTACGACACCAGCCGCAACAAGGCGGGCTGGTACAACAACGAACTCCAATATTATGCCGCCGACCGGCCGGAAAATGTCCGGGTCGAGAAGGGCCATCTCGTCATAGAGGCGCGCAAGGAACGGCTGGCCGACAAGCCCGATTTCGGCGGCCAGGACTATGCCTCGGGCAAGGTCGTCACCGCCGGCATCGTCGACTGGACCTATGGTTTTGTCGAGGTCCGGGCCAGGCTCGCCTGCGGGCGCGGCGTGTGGCCGGCGATCTGGATGCTCGGCACCGACGGCAAGGCAGGCTGGCCGGCGCTCGGCGAGATCGACATCATGGAGCATGTCGGCTGGGACGAGGGCCGGGTCCATGGCACGATCCACACCAAGGCCTATAACCACGCCATCCACACCCAGCGCGGCGCCAATACGCTGCTTGCGGATGCGTGCACCGCCTTCCACACCTACCAGCTCGACTGGACCAAGGATCGCATCCTGATCGGAGTCGATGGGCGCGCCTTCATGCGCTTCGACAATGACCATAAGGGCGATCCCGCGACCTGGCCGTTCGACAAGCCGCAGTACCTGATCCTCAACGTCGCCGTGGGCGGCTGGGGCGGGCAGAAGGGCATCGATGACGATGCCTTCCCGTCGCGGATGGACGTCGACTATGTCCGGGTCTGGCAAGCGCCGACACCTCGATAACGGTGCCATCCCTCGTTGAAGGCTGCACGGCCGTGAAGCATCCTCCCGCCCAGCTTGGGGAGAGGGAATCATGGCGACCAGCACTGCCGGGGACGCCACCGCGCGTCCGAACATCCTGCTCATTACCTGTGACCAGTATCGCTTCCCCCGCTTCGCCTATGGCGCCGAGGGCGGGTTCGACGCCGAGCTGAAGGAGATATTGGGCTTCCAGGGCGAGATCGGCACCCATAACCGCTACGCCGAATATTTCCCCGGGCTGCTGCGACTGCGCGAAAACGCCGTGGTGCTGCGCAACCACACGATCGCCGCCTCGGCCTGCACGCCCAGCCGCGCGGTGATCTACACCGGCCAGTACGGCACCCGCACCGGCGTCACCCAGACCGACGGGCTGTTCAAGAACGGCGACTCGCCCAACTTCCCCTGGCTCGATGCCGACGGCATCCCGACACTGGGCAGCTGGATGCGCGAGGCCGGCTACTCGACCCATTATTTCGGCAAGTGGCACGTCTCCAACCCGCCCGAGCACAGCCTGAAACGCTATGGCTTCGACGATTGGGAAGAGAGCTATCCCGAGCCGCACGGCGCCCAGCCCAACAATCTGGGCATCTACCGGGACACCGGCTTCACCGACAGCGCCTGCAGCTTCCTCCGCCGCCAGGGGCTGGCGCTCAACTATAACCGCGTCTCGGCCGAAATGGCGGTGCAGGACCCGGCCTCGACCGGCCCGGACGTGAGCAGCATCCCGCCCTGGTTCGCGGTGGTCTCCTTCACCAATCCACACGACATCGCCACTTATCCCGGTGTGATCGCCCAGGCGCTGCCGGACCATCAGAACAAGAGAGGCACCCAATCGATCTTCGGGCCGCTGACCATCCCCGGCAAGCACCAGAAGACCCCCGCCCCGATCGCCGGGTCGATGCGCATTCCGCTCAATCCGCTCGACTTCCCGCAGGATTGCTCGCGCGCATCCCCAACCCAGAACGAGGATCTCTCGACCAAGCCGAGCGCGCAGCACGAGGCGGCCTACAAGGTCGGGCTCGCGCTGGCGGCCAAGGGCGGGTTCAACATCGTCAATGGGCTGGTCGCCGCCGGCGAGAACTGGCTCGACCAGCACGACCTCGACCCCTCGCTCGATCCCGAAAAGGCCGCCGCGCGGCGCAAGCGGCTCGCGCTGCAACAGTCGCTGAAGAGCTGCATTCCCTTCCAGCTCGCGACCGAGGAGCAGGGCGGCGCCGACGCGAACTGCGTCCAGTTCCTGCAATTCTACGCCTGGCTGCATTCGGTGGTCGACCAGCACATCGACGCCGTGCTCGATGCGCTCGAGCAATCGGGCCAGGCCGACAACACCATCGTCGTCTTCCTGACCGATCACGGCGAATATGCCGCGGCGCACGGCATGATGATCGAGAAATGGTACACCGCCTATCAGGAGGCGCTGCACGTGCCGGTGGTCGTGCAATTCCCCAAGGGCGGGCGCGACCTGGGCCACGACGTCGTGGCGCCGGAGCCCGCGCAATATGACGGACTTACCAGCCATATCGACATCCTGCCGACCATCCTCGGCCTTGCCGGGGTGGGTGCGGACGAGCGGCATGCGATCAGCCAGAAGCTGGCGCTGAGCCGCCCGGTGCCGCCGCTGCCCGGTGTCGATCTGTCGGCGATCATCGCCGGCGCCGTCACCAAGGGCGAAATCGCAGTGACGCCGATCGTCGAGCCGGACGGACAGGAGCGCGAAGGCGTGCTGTTCATCACCGATGACGACATCACCGCGCCGCTGCCGCTCTCCCGCACCGCGCAGGAGCGGCACAGCTATGAGGAGTTCGACGTCTATCTCGACGTGGTCGACAGCGTGATCCATGGCAGCGACGGCAAGGGGCCGGTCTCGCTCCGGCGCGGGCCGGTGAAGCAGCCCAACCACGTTCGCGCGGTGCGCACCCACGACTTCAAGCTGGTCCGCTATTTCGACCCTTCCGGCCACGAGCCGCAGGAATGGGAGATGTACGACCTGCGCAGCGACCCGATCGAGGCGAACAACCTGGTGCAGGTAGCGGTGACCCCGCCGACGATCCGCGAGGGGCTGCCGGCGGCACTGCAGCAGGAGGCCGACAAGCTCGCCCAATTGCTGCGGCGGCTGGAATTGCGCGACCTGTAGCGCTTTGCACCAAAACGAAAGTACACGAAGTACAGGCCAAGAACCGGTTCCCAGCGACCCGCCACGCAAGTTCCTTGCGCGCGCGAGATCCTATTTTTCCAACAACTTGAAGAGCGGCCCGGACGCTTATTGCGCCGGCGGCTCCCAAAGCTCGATCGGATTGCCCTCGGGATCGTGGATGCGGGCGAAACGCCCGGTCTCGGGCGTGTCCCATTCGTCCTTGGTGACGATCTCGATGCCGCGGGCATTGAGCTGCTCGAGCAGGCTGTCGAGATCGCGCACCCGGAAGTTCAGCATATAGCTCTTGTCCGGCGCGAAATAGTCGGTCGTCGCCTTGAACGGCTCGAACACGACTCCGCCCGGCTCGGGATGCCAGAACCACGGGCTGGACTGGCCGCTCTCGTCCTTGCCGAAGCCGCCGCCGACACCCAGCACCTCGCCATACCAGGCCTTGAGGCCCTCGGGGTCCTGCGCACGGAAGAAGAAGCCTCCAAACCCGACAACCGGCATTCCCGATCCCCTTTCCTCAGGCGGCTTCTGCCACCGTACCATCACCCGTCGCAGCTTCGAGCAGGCGGCGCTCGATGGTCTTCAACCGGCCGCTGCTCTCGATCTTATCGCCGATCAGATCGGTCAGATAGAAGGTATCGACCGCGCGCTCGCCATAGGTGGCGACATGCGCCGAATGGATCGTCACCTTCGACTGGAACAACGCATAGGCGAGGTGGCAGAGCAAAGCCGGCCGATCGCGCGCGTTGATCTCGATCACGGTGAAGCGGTTCGACGCGTTGTTGTCGATCAGCACATTCGCTTCGATCGCAAAGGCTTCCGCGCGGGGCCGGACCAGCGGCTTGGCCTTCAGGCGATCCTGCAGCTTGGCGCGATTGGCCAGCGCATCGGCGATCGTCGTCTTGATCCGGTTGAGCCGCGCTTCCTCGTCGAACGGGCGGCCGAGCGGATCCTGGATCAGGAAATTGTCGAGCGCCATGCCGTCGCGCGTGGTGTGAATGCGCGCGTCGATGATGTTGCCGCCGGCGACATGGATCGCGCCGGCGATGCGATAGAACAGGCCCGGATGGTCCGCGGCATAGACCGTGACCAGAGTCGCGCCGCGCTCGGGATAGACCTGCGCCTCCACCGAGAGCTGCGCCTGCCCAGCGGCATCGACCTGCCGCGCGTTGCGCTCGAGCACGTCGGACGGCTCGGCGATCCAGTAGCTCTCGGTCATCCGCCTCTTGAAGGCGTCCATGCGGGCACTTTCCCAGCCGAGCGCCTGGGTAAGCTCTTCCTGCTTGGCGGCGATGCGCTCGTTGCGGCCCTTCTGCTTGTGGCCGAGGCGGAGCACTTCCTCGGCGGCATCGAACAGATCGGCGAGCAGCTGGCGCTTCCAGCCGTTCCACACGCCCGGCCCCACCGCGCGGATATCGACGATGGTGAGGAGGAGGAGCATGCGCAATCGCTCGGCGCTCTGCACATGGCCGGCGAAATCGAGGATCGTCTTGAAGTCGCTCAGGTCGCGCTTGAACGCGGTCGCCGACATCAGCAGGTGCCAGCGTACCAGCCAGGCAACGGTCTCGGTCTCGGCCTTGCTCATGCCCAGGCGCGGACAGAAGCGCTCGGCGACTTCGGCACCCAGGATCGAGTGATCGCCGCCACGCCCCTTGGCGATGTCGTGGAGCAGCACCGCGACATAGAGCGCGCGCCGCTGGGCGATCTGCTTGAAGATGCTGGTGCCGAGCGGATGATCGTCGCGCAGCTCGCCCTTCTCGATCTGGGCAAGCAGGCCGATTGCCCGGATCGAGTGCTCATCGACCGTATAATGGTGGTACATGTCGAACTGCATCTGCGCGACGACCCGGCCGAAGTCCGGAACGAAGCGGCCGAACACGCCGGCCTCGTTCATCCAGCGCAGCACCGTTTCCGGATCGCGCGGCGAAGTCAGCACGTCGAGGAACAGCGCATTGGCGCGGGGATCGTCGCGGACATCGTCGACCAGCTTGGCGTCCCGTGCGGCCACGCGCATCGCCAGCGGATGCACTTCGAGCTTGTGCAGGTCGGCGAGCTGGAACAGCTCGATCAGCCGCACCGGATCCTCGCGGAAATAATCGTCGCGCGGGATCGCCAGGCGCCCGCGGTCGAGCGTGAAGCCCTTGAGCTTGCGCGGCCGCCGCCAGAGCTGGGGGAAGCCGAAGCGCGAGCCCCGCGCGGCGAACTTCTCGTCGAGATGCGCGAGGAACACGCCGGTGAGGTCACCCACCGCCTTCGCCTGGAGGAAGTAGAAGCGCATGAAGCGCTCGACCTTCGACATGCCCGGGCGATCGGAATAGCGCATCCGCTCGGCGATCTCGCGCTGGACGTCGAACGTGAGCCGGTCCTCGGCGCGGCCGGTGATCAGGTGGAGATGGCAGCGCACCGCCCAGAGGAAATTCTCGGCGCGGCGGAACTGGCGATATTCGAGCTTGGTCAGCAGCCCCTTCTCGACCAGCTCGCCGGTCTCGCGGACATTGTACGCGTACTTGCCGATCCAGAAGAGCGTGTGCAGGTCGCGCAGCCCGCCCTTGCCTTCCTTCACATTGGGCTCGACGACATAGCGGCTGTCGCCCATCCGCTTGTGCCGCGCCTCGCGCTCGGCCAGCTTCTCGGCGATGAAGGTGCGGGCGGTATCGGCCTGGACCTCGCTTTTGAAGCGCGCCGCGGCTTCGTCATAGAGGCTGGTATCGCCCCACACATAGCGCGCTTCGAGCAGCGCGGTGCGCACGGTCACATCGGCCTTGGCCTGGCGTACCATGTCGTCGAGCGAGCGCGACGAATGGCCGACCTTCAGCTGCATGTCCCACAGCGAATAGAGCATCGATTCGATCACCTGCTCGCACCAGCCGGTGACCTTCCACGGGGTGATGAAGCCGATATCGATATCGGAATGCGGCGCCATCTCGCCGCGGCCATAGCCGCCGACCGCGATCAGCACCATGCGTTCGGCGGCGCTGGGATTCGGATTGGGGTGGAGGCGCTCGACCGTAAAGTCCCAAAGCAGGCGCAAAAGCTGGTCGATCAGGAACGCGCCCGAAGCGGCGATTTCGTGTCCGCGCGAAGGATGTTCGGCCAGGCGCCGGGCGATCTCGGCGCGGCCCGCATCGAGCGCGGCCTTGAGTTCCTTCGTGCCCGCGGCACGCAGCCTGGCGCCGTCCTTGGCCTGCAGCGCGTGCAGCCGCTCGGCGACGCCGCGCCGGTCGATCAGCGCGCGGCGGTTCGGGACGTTGTCGAAGCGGTTGGACATGTGGGGGAGATAGGGCGAAAGCCTCGCCCCGTCACCTCCCCCAAGGCGATCAGCCGGCGATCGAGCCGGTGATCCTGCCGTTTTCGTCGGCCGTATCGCCCGGCTTCATGCCGGCGGGGCAATCGCCGATGCGCCTGGAGACGATCGCCGCGTTGGACGGCGACGGGTCCGCCGGCGTGGTGCCTCCGTTCGCGATAGTGAGCGCAGTCGTCAGCGCGCCGTCCTTGAAGGTGATGTTACCGCCCACCTCCGTTGCCTTGGGCTTGCTGCACTGGAGGCGGAAGATCACGCCAAACATCGTTTTCTCCGACTGCTCCAGCAGCTTGCAGTCCGACAGGAACGGGCGAACCTCGGTAAGAGGGATCACACGGGCACGAACCGAATCAGCGATGCAAATGCGCTCAACCGGCATCGGCTTGCCCGAAAGCGCGGTAACCTTGCGCTCCCACAAGCCGGCGGGAAGTTCGAAAAGGCCGGTGGCCGGCACCGGCACCACCTCGCCATCGGCGCCCGCTTCGGCACCCGCGGTATCCCCCGCCTCGCGCTCCGACGATCCGCAGGCCGAAAGCGCCAGGGCCGCGACAACGGCGATCACACGAAACTTCACGGGCAATTCCTCCAACGAACAGATGACGCGTTTATGCGCCATCCGCCGTGGAGGTGTCGTCCGAACCGGTCGCGAGCCAGTCTGTCCCGGTCGCAAAGGACCGTTCGTCAGCCGACGAAGGCGCGCTCCAGCACGAAGCTGCCCGGGTTGGCGTTCGAGCCTTCCTCGAAACCATGCCCTTCGAGCATCTGGGCGAAGTCCTTGATCATCGCGTTCGAGCCGCAGAGCATGACGCGATCGGTCTCCGGGTTGAGCTCGGGATGGCCCTGGACCGGTGCCTTGAACAGCCAGCCATTCTCGATCAGCTGGCCGATACGGCCGCTGGTGCGGAACGGCTCGCGCGTCACGGTGGGGATATAGTGGAACTGGAGCAGCGCCTGGTCCGCAACCAGCGGATCATTCGCCAGCTGCGCGGTCAGCTCGTCATGATAGGCGAGGTCGCTGACGCGGCGCGTCGAGTGGACGATCACCAGCTGCTCGAACCGCTCATAGGTGTCCGGATCGCGCGCGACGCTGAGGAACGGCGCCAGGCCGGTGCCGGTCGACAGCATGAAGAGGCGCTTGCCGGGCAGCAGCGCGTCGGCGACGAGCGTGCCGGTGGGCTTCTTGCCGAGATAGATCTGGTCGCCCGGCTGGATCAGCTGAAGGCGCGAGGTTAGCGGGCCGTTCTCGACCTTGATCGAAAGGAACTCGAGCTCATCCGACCAGGTCGGGCTGGCGATCGAATAGGCGCGCATCAGCGGCTTGCCCTCGCCTTCCAGGCCGATCATCACGAACTCGCCGGCGCGGAAGCGGAAGCTGGCCGGACGCTCGATCGCGAAGCTGAACAGATGCTCGTTCCAATGTTTCACCCAGCGCACCGCAGCCGTCTGGAAGGCGGGATGCTCGGGCAGGACGATGGGCGGGCGGGCATGCATATTCACGAGGTCGGCTCTTTCCAAATTCACGGTGCGCTGCAACGTAATTTTACTTCAACGCGCGAAAGCAACAGCGATACGCGCCACCGCCACGGAGAGCGGAAGGCGCGCTTCGGGTTTCACGATCTGCTCGATGACCGCGTCGACGCGCGGCTGCGCGCCGGCGCGTGCTAGCGCATGCAGCGAAAGGAGCAAGGCCTCGTCATCGCCTATTTCCGCCGAGAAGGGCGGTTTGAAGCGAAGTTGGGACAGGTTTTCGCGCTCGATGAGCAGCATCGCCATGTTCAGATCGGGCAGCATCTCGACCAGTCCGCGCCCGCGCAGCACCGGGCCGAGCACGCTGCACGGGCAGCGCCCGGCGCGAATCGTCGCCACCCATTGCCGCATCGCGTGGAGCAACAGCTGATCGACGGGCGCAAGCTCGGCGGCGGAGCGATCCAGGAACTGGTACAAAGGCGATCCCCTTCCCCGGAGCGGAATCTCCGGGGTGGAATCGCCTTACCCTTTATTGCGAATGACTAGCAATAGCGTAGTTTTCAATCGACCCGCGAAAGCCGTGCTATCTCGGCGGTGAGCAGGTCGATCTTGTGGTGCAGGCTGTCGATCTGCGCCTCGGCGCGCAGATTGGTCTCGTAGTCGAGCCGCGCCTCGAACCGGTCCTTCGCCGCCTGGCGGTTCTGGCTCATCATGATGATCGGGGCCTGCAGCGCGGCGAGCATCGACAGCATCAGGTTGAGGAAGATGAAGGGGAACGGATCAAAGGCGTGCGCGGCGAGCACGACGGTGTTCAGCAGCGCCCAGGCGCCGAGGAACAGGCCGAAGCCGATGATGAATCCCCAGGAGCCGCCGACCGCGGCGACCCGATCGGCGAGCTTCTCGCCAAAGGTCAGCCGCTCGTCGAACAGCGCGTTGGGGTCGCGACCCACGCTGCCGAAGAAGCGAAGATCCGCGAGGAAACGGATGGCTGCGTTCATAATATACCTCACTGCCGACCGGCCGCCCGGGGCGGCTGCGCAGGAGGTGAGCGGATCAGCTCAGCGCGGCGGCCCTGGACGGCACGGTCGATCGACTATGGTCGTTGCTGGACATGACCCCATTCTCGGAGCTGGCGGTTAAGGGTGCACGGTTGTGCATCCACGGGCGAGATGGTCGCCTCGCCCGCGGATTTCAAATGAAAAAGCCGTCATGTTCGCAATAACGGCTCCGGCGAGGCTCAGAAACGCTCGCCGACCATCTCCTCGCTCTTCGCCCAGAGCGCCTTGGCGTTCTCCGGATCGAGCGCATAGGAGCGTACGCCTTCGCTGACCGGATTGATGATGCCGTCGGTCACCTGCGAGACATGGCAGTTCTCGCAATAGCGCGCGCCGACTTCCCCGGCAGGCGCGACGAAGCCGGCCCAGACGCTGGTGGCAGCCCCCTGCGGGATCGTCTTCCACTGGAAGGGCGGCTGGCCCTGCTCGGCCAATTCGGCATTGATCCGGGCAAGCACCTGCTCGAGCGTCTCCTGGCCGATATGGCGGCCGAGCTCGGTCTGGATGCCGCCGGGGTGCAGCGCGGTGGCACGGACGCCACGATCCTTGTGGCGTCGGTCGAACTCGACGGCGAACAGGATGTTCGCGGTCTTCGAGCGGCCATAGGCGACCATCGGCTCATAGGGCGTGTATTCGAAGTTCGGATCTTCGAGATCGACATCCGAATAGCGATGGCCCGAGGACGCAAGGTTCACCAGCCGGCCGCCATCCTTGATCAGCGGCGCGATGCGATTGACGAAGACGAAATGGCCGAGATGGTTGGTACCGAACTGAGTCTCGAAGCCGTCGGCGGTGTAGCCGAGCGGGGTGGCCATGACGCCGGCATTGGCGATCACCACATCGAAGCTTCGGCCATCGGCGACAAGCCTGTCCGCCGCAGCACGCACGCTGGCGAGCGAGGCGAGATCGAGCTCGACCAGCTCGATACCGCCCCCGTTCGCCGCCTGGTCGCGGACGACCTGGGTAGCGCGCTCGGCCTTGGCGAGATCGCGCGCGGTGCCGATCACCTGCGCGCCATGCGCCGCCAGCACCCGCGCCGTCTCGACCCCGAGGCCGGCCGAGACGCCGGTGACAAGCACGCGCTTGCCGCTGAGATCGACGCCGGCGAGCACTTCGTCGGTGGTGGAAGCTGCATTGAAAACCTGGGTCATTGCCTGTCTCCGTCACGCGGACGCACGGCTCCATCGGCCGCGAGCCCCTTGCCCGGCGACCTGGGAAATATTAAGTGGAGGGCGTCTCCGGAAATAAATACGGAGGCATCCTCCGCTTTTCAAGGGACGATCCCATAATCGTGGCCGAAACCGGCGATTCCTCCTCCCGCAAGCCGCGCGCCGATGCCGAGCGCAACCGGCTGCGGCTGCTCGACACGGCCAAGGCGGTGTTCGGCGAGAAGGGCCCGAGTGCGAGCCTGGAGGAAATCGCGCGCGAGGCCGGTGTGGGCATCGGTACGCTCTATCGGCATTTCCCGACGCGCGACGCGCTGATCGAGGCGGTCTATCGCAACGAGACCATGCAGCTGGCGGATGCGGCGGCGAAGCTGAGCGAGGCGCACCCACCGGTCGAGGCGCTGCGCCAATGGCTGCTGCTGTTCGTCGATTATCTCGGCACCAAATATGGCATGGCGGCAGTGTTCGGATCGGTCACGGGCGGCACCGCCGCGCTCTATGCCGCCTGCAACAGCGGCACGCCCGAAGCGATCGCGCTGCTTACCGACCGCGCCGTGGCGAGCGGCGAGATCAAGCTCGACATGGATCCGATCGACCTGCTGCGCGCGATCGCCGGCGTGGCGAGCGCGGGGCCGGGCTGGCAGGATACGGCGCGGCGGCTGATCGATATCCTGATCGCGGGGATTCGGGTGTAATTCCCTCTCTTCCCCGGGGCGAACATCCTGCTCCCCGGCGAAAGTCGGGGCCCAGGGTAACAAAGCGATCCGGCAGAGAAACCCTGGGCCCCGGCTTTCGCCGGGGAACTGTTCCGGCAAGAAAAAGGCCGGAGCATTGCCCCGGCCTCTTCGTCTCGCGATGGCAGCCGGGATCAGTCCGGCTTCTTCGCCACGCCGACCAGCGCGGGGCGCAGCAGGCGATCGCGGATCATGTAGCCTGACTGGATTTCCTGCACGATCGTGCCCGGCTCCGCATCGGCGCTGGGCATTTCCATCATCGCCTGGTGGCGGTTGGGATCGAGCGCTTCGCCGAGCGCGACGATCCTGGTGATGCCGTGGCGGCCGAACACCGATTCCAGCTCGCGGCCTGTCGCCTCAAGGCCGGTGACCAGGCCCTTGAGCTTCTCGTCTTCCTTGAGCTCGGCCGGGATCGCGGCCAGCGCGCGGCTAAGGTTGTCGGCCACCGACAGCACGTCGCGCGCGAAACCGGTCGCGGCATAGGCCTTGGCGTCCTGCGCTTCCTTCTCTGCGCGGCGGCGGACGTTCTGCGTCTCCGCCTGGGCATACATCACTGCCGACTTCGCCTCGGCGAGCTGCGCCTCGAGCTCGGCCAGGCGATCGTGCTCGGCCACTTCGGGCGCACCCTCCGCGGTTTCCGCGCGCAGCGTTTCTTCCTGGGTGTCCGTCACCTTGTTCTCTTCCGTCATATTTCCCTGTTCAGGCCAGTAATCGGGCCATTGTGGCCGCCGTGAAATCCACCATGGGGACGACGCGCGCATAGTTCAACCGCGTAGGCCCGATCACGCCGACCACGCCGACCACCCGCCCGTCAAGCGAACGGACGGGCTTGGCGATCACCGACGAACCGGACAACGCAAACAGCTTGTTCTCGGATCCGATGAAGATGCGCGTGGCTTCGCCCTCGCGTGCCGAATCGAGCAGGCGCGCAATCTCCTCCTGCCCTTCGAGCTGGTCGAGCAACTGGCTGACCTTGTCGAGATCCTCCGCCGCGGCAGTGTCGATCAGCCGGGCCTGGCCGCGCACGATCAGCACGGGGCGGCGACCGCCGTCCTCGCTCCACACGGCAAGGCCGCGCTCAACCAGCGCGGCAGCGGCGCTGTCAAGCGCGGCGCGCTGCGCCCCCAGCTCGCGCTCGACCCGGGCTCGCGCCTGACTGAGGGTGAGCCCGGCGAAGGTGGCCGAGAGATAATTGGCGGCACGCTGGAGCGCCGAAGGGTCCATGCCCCCGGGCAGCTCGACCACGCGATTCTCGACCGAACCGTCCTCGCCGACCAGCACGGCGAGCGCACGGTCGTGACTCAGGGGCACGAAGCCGAAGGAGCGCAGCAATGGCTCGACCTTGGGCACCAGCACCAGCCCGGCGCAGGACGAGAGGCCCGAGAGCGCGGCGGTGGTTGCGGCCAGCGCCTCCTCCACCGGACCGCGCTCGGCCGCGTTGCGCTCGATCGCGGCACGCTCCTCGGCGCTGGGTTCGGCCGCCTGCATCATGCCATCGACGAACAGGCGCAGGCCCGTCTCGGTAGGCATCCGGCCGGCGCTGGTATGGGGAGCAGCGAGCAGGCCGAGCTCCTCCAGGTCCTGCATCACGTTGCGGATCGAGGCGGGCGAGAGATTGAGACCGGAGATCTGCGCGATCGTCCGTGAGCCGACGGGAGCGCCGGTGTCGAGATACGACTCGACCACCATGCGAAACACGTCGCGGGCGCGGTCGGTCAGTTCGCGGATCGGCGGGGTGGTCATGGAGCTTATGTAGCGTGCACTTTCGACACGCCAACCTCTGCGGTTGCGCAAACTGTTCCCGGGCGAAAGCCGGGGCCCAGGGCCACAAGCGAGTCGGCAGAGAAACCCTGGGCCCCCGCGGGGGGGGGGGGGGGGGGGGGGGGGGGTAAAAACGGGGCCCCC
>NZ_JASATQ010000048.1:0-42805 GCF_038440415.1 Sphingomonas sp. OTU376
CCCCCCCCCCCCCCCCCCCGCCCCCCCCCCCCGCCCCCCCCCCCCCCCCCCCCCCCCCCCCCCCCCCCCCCCCCCCCCCCCCCCCCCCCCCGGGGGAACGGGATAGCGCGATGGCGGGCTCCCTAAACCAGCTCCACCACCATCATATCGAAGCGTCCGTGGAGCCCACCCCGCTCCACGGAACGCCAGGCGGTGATCGCGTTGAACCCGTCGATGAGCCACAGCTTGCCGTCGGGCGCCGCCATCTCGGCATCGACAAGCGACGGCGTGGGATCGCAGCTCGGATGCGAATGCCAGTACCCAACCAGCCTGGGCCCGCCCGCCCGCTCGGCACGCAGCGCGGCGAACAGGGCTGCGGGGTCTATCTCGAAATGCCGATCCGGCGCTTCGTGAACATTTTCAACAGCTTGAAAGCTATCGATCCGATCTTCGGAACCGAACAGCAGCCCGCACGCTTCGTTCGGCGCCGCATCCGCGGAAATCTGCCGAATACCGATCAGTACATATCTTGAAATCTCGATCCTCATGCCCATCTACGATAAAACATGAATCCGGGGGTTTCCATCATCGAAGCACGCATCGCGGACACAGCCGATGGCTGGCGTCTGGATCGTGCGCTCGCCGACGCCGTGCCGACAATGTCGCGCGAACGGCTGAAGGTGCTGATCTCGTCCGGCGCGGTCACGGGCCCCCAGGGCCTTGTCCGCGATCCGGCGAAGAAGGCGGCCGGCGGGGCGCTGTTCAGCGTCGCGGTGCCTGCCCCCACCCCCGCGCACAACGAGGCGCAGGAGATCCCGCTCAACATCGTCTATGAAGACGAGCATCTGATCGTGATCGACAAGCAGGCCGGGCTGGTCGTTCATCCCGCCGCCGGCAACCTCGACGGGACTTTGGTCAACGCGCTGCTGCATCACTGCCAAGGCTCGCTTTCGGGCATCGGTGGCGAAGCACGCCCCGGGATCGTCCACCGGATCGACAAGGACACGTCGGGCCTGATGGTCGCCGCCAAGCATGACCGGGCGCATGAAGGGCTGGCCCGCCAGTTCAAGGCGCACTCGATCGATCGGCGCTACAAGGCTATCGTGTCGGGGCAGGTCCGTCTGCTGGAAGGCACGGTCGATGCGCCACTCGCCCGCTCGCCACACAATCGCAAGAAGGTTGCGATCGTGAAGAACGGCAAGCGCGCGGTCACCCATTGGCGCAAGGTCAGGGATCTGTACGAGGCCGCGCTGGTCGAATGCAGGCTGGAGACGGGCCGTACCCATCAGGTGCGGGTTCACATGGCCTCTTTGGGTCATCCGCTGGTCGGCGATCCGGTGTATGGCAGCACGCGCAAGGCGCACCGTGAACTTTTGGAAACCCTGAATTTCCGGCGCCAGGCCTTGCATGCGGCTCACCTGGGGTTCATCCACCCCATCAATAGTATCGCTTTGGCGTTCGAAAGCGAAATCCCTGCCGACATGCAGGAACTGTTCGATAACCTCATCGTATGATTTCAGGCGGCACTGGCTTCGGCTATGTGCGCCTTAGTGAAAGGGAGAAATGATCATGGCAAGCGGAAGCAACGTCCCGGCGACGATCCCCGCTCTTGGTGGTGAGCAGAGCCTCAACCGCTATCTGGCCGAGATCAAGAAGTTTCCGATCCTGAGCCCCGAGCAGGAATATATGCTCGCCAAGCGCTTCCAGGAGCATGGCGACACCGATGCCGCGGCCCAGCTGGTCACCTCGCATCTGCGTCTCGTGGCGAAGATCGCCATGGGCTATCGCGGCTATGGCCTGCCCGTTTCCGAGCTGATCTCGGAAGGCAATATCGGCCTGATGCAGGGCGTGAAGAAGTTCGAGCCCGAAAGGGGTTTCCGCCTGGCGACCTATGCCATGTGGTGGATCCGCGCCTCGATCCAGGAATTCATCCTGCGTTCGTGGAGCCTCGTGAAGATGGGCACCACCGCCGCGCAGAAGAAGCTGTTCTTCAACCTGCGCCGGATGAAGGCCAAGCTCGACGCGTTCGAGGACGGCGATCTCAGCCCCGAGCACCTCACCAAGATCGCCACCGATCTCGGCGTCACCGAGGAGGAAGTCACCTCGATGAACCGTCGCATGGCGATGGGCGGCGATACGTCGCTCAACGTGCCGATGCGCGAGGATGGCGAGGGCCAGTGGCAGGATTGGCTCGCTGACGACAGCGCGCTCCAGGACGAGCAGGTTGCCGAGGCACAGGAAGCCGATGTCCGCCACGAGATGCTCGTGTCGGCGATGGAAGACCTCAACGAGCGTGAGCGTCACATCCTTACCGAGCGCCGCCTGACCGACGATCCCAAGACCCTCGAGGAACTCTCGCAGGTCTATGACGTCAGCCGCGAGCGCGTCCGCCAGATCGAGGTGCGCGCGTTCGAGAAGCTGCAGAAGGCGATGATGCGCATCGCCGGCGAGAAGCGCCTGCTCACTGCCTGACGGACGACGTGGGGGATCAGGATCGCGATACCGGCGCGGAGGCTCCGCGCCAGCCTGAGGCGTCGGCGGACATCCCGCCGGCGCCTTCCGCGTCTGCGCCGCGCCCGCGCGACTGGACGCCGCGCGCGACCACGGCCGGGCAGCCGGAGGAACTTGGCGTCTCGCCGATGCCAGACCTGCGCCCGCTCGGCGAAGAACCCGATCCCTTTGCGTCTCGCCGCGAAGAAGCGCCTCGCCCCATTCCGGCGCAGGAAGAAATCAAGCCGCAGCGCCCGCGCAAGCCGTTGCTCCGCCGCATCCTGTTCTGGATCCTCAAGGCGATCCTGCTCTTCATCGCCGTCTCGGTCGGCATGGTGGTGATCTACAAGTTCGTGCCCCCGCCGATCACCTGGACGCAGATCGGCGACATCTTCTCGGGCCACGGGGTCACCAAGCGCTGGATGTCGATCGACCGGATCGATCCGAACATGCCGCGCGCCGCGATCGCCGCCGAGGATGCGCGCTTCTGCTCGCATCACGGGTTCGATTTCACGGCGATCGAGCAGGCCTATGCCCGCAATGCCACCGGCAAGAAGAAGATCCGCGGCGGCTCGACGATCAGCCAGCAGACCGCGAAGAACGTCTTCCTGTTCCAGGGCGGCGGCTATGCCCGCAAGGCGCTCGAGGCGTATTTCACGGTGCTGATCGAGAATATCTGGGGCAAGCGCCGGATCATGGAAGTCTATCTCAACGTCGCGGAGACGGGGATCGGCACCTATGGCGTCAATGCCGGCGCTTTACGCTACTTCAAGCACGACGCTTCGAATCTCTCCCCACGCGAGGCGGCACAAGTCGCTGCGGTGCTGCCATTGCCCAAGAAGCGGGCCGGCATCGATCCGCGCGGCTTCACCCGGCGCTATGGCAATGCGATCACCGCGCGCATCGGCACGGTGCGCGGCGACGGCCTGGACAGCTGCATCCGCTGATGGCGCCGATCCGCATCGCCGCCGCGCTGATCGACGATGGCGCGGGGAATATGCTGCTGGTCCGCAAGGCAGGTACCTCGGCCTATATGCAAGCCGGCGGCAAGATCGAACCGGGCGAAACCCCGCTCGAAGCACTCCGCCGCGAACTGGCCGAGGAGATCGGCCTGGCGATCAGCGAGGCACGCCCGCTCGGCTGCTTCCAGTCCCCCACAGCCAACGAGCCCGGCCGCGTGGTCGAGGCGGAGCTGTTCCACCTCACCGCCCCGCACGAGCCGAGCGCCGCGGCGGAAATAGCGGAAGCGCGATGGGTGCCGATCGCCGAGGCCGCGGCCCTGCCCCTCGCCCCGATGACCCGCACCCATGTCCTGCCGATCGCGCTCGGCCTGATCGAACCTTACTGAATCTTGTTGGCGGCGTCCTTGGCGGCGTCGCCCACGTCCTTTGCCGCGCCGCCGACATCCTTGGCCGCCTGGGAGACGGCATCGGTCTTGGCGTTCTCGCGGTTGTTCTGGTTGAACAGATAGACCGCGCCGATCACCACCGCGATCAGCAGCACGAACCCGATCAACAGGCCCGCGCCATTGCCGCGGCGCTCGACGACAACGGTGCTGGCGCCACCCGTCTCGGTAACACGCTCGGCCGTCACGCCATCGGTACGCTCAGTAACTCGTTCCACCATTGCATCCTCCTCGATTATGCCGTCAGCAACCGAGAAGGCCTTGCAATGGTTCCGGAAATCAGAAGGGCAGCTTGAAGCCCGGCGGAAGCGGCAGACCGGCGGTCATCTTCGACATCGCTTCCTGCGACGCCGCATCTGCCTTGGCACGGGCATCGTTGAAGGCGGCTGCGAGCAAATCCTCGAGCATGCCCTTCTCGGCCGGGTTGAGCAGCGAATCGTCGATGTTCAGGCCGATGATCCGGCCCTTGGCCGATGCCTGAACCTTGACCAGCCCGCCGCCCGAGACACCCTCGACCTCGATATTGTCGAGATCGGCCTGCGCCTTGGTGAGTTCGGCCTGGACGTTCTGCGCCATGGCCATCATCTTTTCGAGATCCATTATACTTCCTAGCTTCCAGTCTTGGCCCAGCCGATCAGCTCGGCATCGGGAAAGGCTTCCATTGCGGCGGCAACCAGCGGCGAGGCGAGTACCGCATCACGCTCGGCCTGCTCGCTCGCCGCCTGCTCCTCGCGGAGCGTCATCGCCTGCGCCGGCACGTCGACACAGGCAAGCTTCCAGTTGGTGCCGGTCAACTCCTTGAGCGCGGCGCCCAGCTCCTTCATGAAATCGAACGGCAGCGGCTTCGCAGCAGCGAACTCGACTTCCATGCCCTCGAAACGCACCGGCCGCAGATAGTCGCGCACCTGGGTGGCAAGCTGGTAGCGCTTCTTCTCCTCCAGATAATCGGCGAGCTGGCCGAGCGAGGTCGGCATGGCCGAGCCGTTTGTACCGGAAGGAGCGGGAGCAGCGCCGCCCGAAATGGTCACGCTGCCGCTGGCGATCTGGCGGGCAAGCTCGCCCGGATCGGGCAGCTGCGAGGCGTGGATGACGCGCAGCAGCGCCATTTCCGCGGCCTCGATCGGCAGCACCGCCCTGGCGACTTCGTCATGCCCGCGCAGCACCAGCTGCCACAGCCGGTGCAGCGCCGGGAAGCTCAGTCCCGCCGCCCAGCGCTCAAGTGACTTCAGCTCCTCGGCCGACTGGCCCGAATTGGCATCGGTGCCGAGCTTGGCGAGCGTCACCGCATGCACGGTCTCCAGCAGCGTGCGCAGCACGGCCTGCGGATCGACACCCAAGTCATACTGGCCGCGCAGCGAAGCCAGTGCGCCCTGCGCGTCGCCCTCCAGCAGCAGTCCGAACAAGGTGCGGATCGCGCCACGATCGGACAGGCCGAGCATCTGGCGCACCGCCTCCGCCTTCACGCCTTCGCCTTCCAGGCCCGCATGGGCGATGGCCTGGTCGAGGATCGACAAGCCGTCGCGCGCCGAACCTTCGGCAGCCCGGGAGATCAGCGCCAGCGCTTCCGGCTCCGCCTCGAAACCTTCGGCCTGAGTCACCTTGGCGAAATGCTCGGCGAGCAGCTCGGCCGGGATGCGGCGCAAGTCGAAGCGCTGGCAGCGCGACAACACCGTCACCGGCACCTTGTTCACCTCGGTGGTGGCGAACAGGAACTTCACATGCGCCGGCGGCTCCTCGAGCGTCTTGAGCAGCGCGTTGAACGCGCTCTTCGACAGCATGTGGACTTCGTCGATGATGTAGATCTTGTAGCGCGCCGAGACCGCCGAATAACGCGACGCCTCGATGATCTCGCGGACGTCGTCGACGCCGGTATGGCTGGCGGCATCCATCTCGATCACGTCGATATGGCGGCCCTCGGCAATCGCGCGGCACGGCTCGCAGACGCCGCACGGGTCGATCGTCGGCCCGCCCTGCCCGTCCGGACCGATGCAGTTGAGCGCCTTGGCGATCAGGCGCGCGGTCGAGGTCTTGCCGACCCCGCGGACCCCAGTGAGCAGGAAGGCGTGCGCCAGCCGGTCGCGCTTGATCGCGTTGCCCAGCGTGGTGACCATCGCATCCTGCCCGATCAGCTCGGAAAAGGTCTGCGGACGGTATTTGCGCGCGAGCACCCGATAGGCGTTGTCACGCGGCTGCGCGGGTTCGTCGAGGCCAAGGAAGGATTCGGACATGCCACCCGTTCCTAGCGTGTTCCAACCGCCACGTCCAAGGCGATGCACGCCGCAAAGGCGGTTAAAAGAGGCTGTCGATGTGCGGAAAGGTGGGAGCCGGAACGACCCGCAGCGAAATCGTTGTGGCTGCTTCGTTCCCGATCTGACCAGGTTGGCGACGACTACGTCCGCCCGACTCCCGCAGCGCATATGGGCAAGTTCAAGCGGTTAGGCAAGGGCGGGAACGCGGCGCACGTTCCCGCCCCCGTTCAATCAGCGATAATAGCGCACCCGGCGGCACACCCGCTGGCGGTGACCATGGCGCCACACGGTCTTGCAGACGCTGCGATAATAGGAGCGCTTGCGCACGTGATGCGGCCGGTGATGCTGGAAGTCCGGCTGCGACGCGACCGCGGGAGCGGCCGGCGCAGCAGCAGCGGCACTGGCGGCCGGAATGACGAGCGTCGCGGCGGCAGCGGCCGCAAGGATCGGAAGAAGCTTCATAGTTTCTCTCTCCTGCTGGCGGGAGAAAACCCGCATGGGCGGAAACCGGAACGATCGTTTCGGTTCCATGTGCGATCCTGAAACAGGACGGATTGCGCCGGGCTGAATGTCTGGCGCATTGCTGGAGTGTGTAAAATCTGGCGACAGGGCCCTGCATGGTCGCTTCCCCGGCCCCGAGATGCTAGCCGGCGCGAATGGACAAGGTGAAAATCCGGCGTTTCGAACCCGCCGACCAGGACGGCGTGGCCACGCTGATCGTATCGATCCAGAATGAGGAGTTCGGGATCGGGATCGCGATCACCGCCGAGGACCAGCCCGATCTCCAGGAGATCCCCGAATTCTACCAGCGCGACTCAGGCGATTTCTGGGTCGCCGAGACCGCGGACGGCGAAGTGGTCGGCACGATCGCGCTCAGGGACATCGGCGACGGCGCGGGCGCCCTGCGCAAGATGTTCGTCCATCCTGAACATCGCGGCGCGCGGGGCCTGGCAAGGGCACTGCTCGATACGCTGCTGGCGCATGCCCGCGCACTGCAGCTGTCCCGTGTCTATCTGGGCACCACCGATCGCTTCCTCGCCGCGCATCGCTTCTACGCCCGAAACGGCTTCGCGCTGATCGACCACACACTGCTGCCGCCCACCTTCCCCCGGATGATGGTGGACACGCGCTTCTACGCGCTGACGCTCTAGCGCCCCTGCATGTCGCGGTGCCCGGTGGGCATCCGCACCACCAGCCCGTCCATCTCCGGCGTGAGCAGGATCTGGCAGGCGAGCCGGCTGGTGCGCACCGCGCCCACTGCGAGATCGAGCATATCCTCTTCCTCTTCGGCGGCACGGGGCAGCCGGGCGAAGTGTTCGGGATCGACGATCACATGGCAGGTCGAGCAGGCCATCTGCCCCTCGCAGGTGCCCTCCAGCGGCTGCCCGTCATTCTGCGCGACCTCGAGCAGGCGGAACCCTTCTTCGGCCTGGACCTCATGGCGGTCGATGCCATCGGCGCTGACAAAGGTGACGCGGATCATGCCGCGCGGCTCTGCGCGCGGGCGGCAGAAACGATCCGGTCGATCGCGCCCATCAACTCGTCCTCGCTGGTGTAGCGGCCATAGCCGATGCGGATGCTCGAGCGCGCCTGTGCATCGCTCAGCCCGATCGCCTGCAGCACATGGCTGGGTCGTCCGGAACCGCTGGCGCAGGCCGAGCCGGCGGAGAAGGCAATATCGCGCAGGTCCGAGATCAGCCGCGCGACGTCGAGACCGTCATGGCGCAGGTTGAGATTGCCCGGATAGCGGTCCTCCTGCGCGCCGTTCAGGATCCAGTCGCCCGCGATCCGGTTGAGCGCCGCGCGATAGAGCTGCTCGGCATGCGCGTGATCGGCGCCGAAACGCTGCTTGGCCACCCGGACCGCCGCGCCGAACCCCGCGCACAGCGCCGGCGACAGCGTCCCCGAGCGGCCCGCGGGCTCCTGCCCACCGCCATGCAGCAGCGGCTCCAGCGTCACACCGTCGCGAATCCACAGCGCACCCACACCCTTGGGGCCGTGGATCTTGTGCGCCGATACCGCGATCAGGTCGCAGCCATCGGGGATCAGTACCCGGCCATAGCCCTGCACCGCGTCGCACAAGAACAGCGCGCCTGCCTGGCGGGCGAGATGCGCCAGTTCCTCGATCGGCTGGATCACGCCGATCTCGTTGTTGACCAGCATCGCGGCGACCAGCCCGACACCCGGCTTGATCGCCGCGCGCGCCGCGGCGAGGTCGACCAGCCCTTCGGGGCCCACGGGCAGCACGGTCGCGTCCCTGCCCTTGCGCGCCTCGGCCGCCACCGTGTCGAGCACCGCGGCATGTTCGGTGGCGATCGTCACGATCCCGCCGGTCGTGCCCTTGATCGCCCAGTTGAGCGCTTCGGTCGCGCCGCTGGTGAAGCTCACCGTCCCGCCCGGCGGCAGCAGCCCGGCGACATCGTCGCGCGCCACTTCCACCGCCGCCTTCGCCGCGCGGCCCGGGGCATGCGCGGAATGCGGATTGGCGAAATTGCCCTCCAGCAGCGGCAGCATCGCGGCCAGTGCCTCGGGGGCGAGCGGCGTGGTCGCCTGATAATCGAGATAGGTCATGCCGCTCTGGTTCTGGCCTCGATCGCGATCTGACGCCAGAGCGTCGTGAAGGCATTCACCTCGGCTTCGGTCGTCCCGCGCCCGAAACTGACCCGCACCACTTCGCGCAACGCGGGCTCCTCCCAGCCCATCGCCGAGAGCACATGGCTGGGCCGCATGCTGCCCGAGGAACAGGCGCTGCCGGCCGAGACCGAGATGCCGGCCATGTCGAAGCGGATCAGCTGCGCCGCGGAGGAGACGCCGGGCATCCGGTAGGCGCCGATCATCGGACTGCGCGAGGCCGCAGCACCAACGACTTCCCCGCCCTCTTCCAGGATCGCCGCCTCGAGCCGGGTGCGGAGCCCGGCCATCCGCTCCAGATCCTCGGGCAGGGAGACCGCCGCCGCATAGCCGAGCGCGCCGGGAAGATTTTCGGTCCCCGCGCGATAGCCCTTTTCCTGCCCGCCCATCGGCAGCAGCGTGCCGAAGTCACGGACCAGCAAGGCGCCGATGCCGGGCGGCCCGCCGCGCTTGTGAGCGGAGACCGCGACCAGGTCCGCATGGCGCAGCACCGCCGCCGATGCCCGTGCCGGCATCTGCGCCGCGTCGACCAGCAATATCCCGCCCGCAGCGTGCACGATCCCCGCGATCGCCTCGATCGGCTGGATGACGCCGGTCTCGCTGTTGGTCCGCTGCACGCCGACCAGTGCGCGCGGGCCTTGGGCCAGCGCCGCCTCCAGCGCATCGAGCCTCAGCACGCCGTTGCCATCCACCGGCAGCACCTGCGCGCCTTCCGAATGGCGCAGCACCGAATCATGCTCGACCGCGCTGATCAGCCGCCGCTCGGCCATCGACCGCGTAAGCGCCATGTGCAGCGATTCGCTCGCGCCGCCGGTGAACACCAGCTCATGCGCCCAGCCATAGGCCGCCGCGACCTCGGCCCGCGCCTTTTCCAGCGCGGCACGGGCAGCCCTGCCTTCGGCATGGGGGGAGCTGGGATTGGCCCAATGGCGCATTCCCGCCTCAACCGCCGCCATTGCCTCGGCCAGCATCGGGGTAGTCGCGGCATGATCCAGATAGATTCGCTCGGCCAAGTTGCTCTCGTAATAATTGCGTAAAGCAGCGCGGTGCCTATATAGCGCCCAACTCACCGCGCTCCACTGCGCGCCTCAAATTCTACAGGGACACGCCTTGCCCGAAGTCATTTTCCCCGGCCCCGAAGGGCGCCTCGAAGGCCGTTTCGCACCCGCGCCCAAGCCGCGCGCGCCGGTCGCCATGATCCTCCACCCGCATCCCAATGCGGGCGGCACGATGAACAACCGCATCGTCCAGGAACTCTACAAGACCTTCCAGCGCCGCGGCTTCGCGACGCTCCGCTTCAATTTCCGCGGGGTCGGCAAGAGCCAGGGCACGTTCGACAACGGCATCGGCGAACTGTCCGACGCCGCCTCGGCGCTCGACTGGGTGCAGAGCTTCCACCCGGAAGCCAGCTCGACCTGGGTCGCCGGCTTCGGCTTCGGCGCCTGGATCGGCATGCAGCTGCTGATGCGCCGTCCGGAGATCCGCGGCTTCATCTCGGTCGCGCCACCGGCGAACATGTTCGACTTCACCTTCCTCGCTCCCTGCCCGTCCTCGGGCATCATCATCCAGGGCGAGAATGACGAGGTGGTCACGCCGGGCGCGGTCCAGAAGCTGGTCGACAAGCTGCGCACCCAGAAGCACATCACCATCCATCACGACACCATCCCGGGCGCGAACCACTTCTTCGAGCACGAGATGGACGATCTGATGAAGAGCGTGGACAAGTATCTGGACATGCGGCTCGACCCCAACTCGCCGATCCGCTGAGCATTTCACGGGCGCGGGGCTGAGCTCCGCGCCCGGCACCGCGTCAGCGACAGCGCGAAGACCAGTCCGGCCGCCACCGCTCCCACCGCGTACCAGGGAAGCACCGCCGGATCGAAACGGGCGCCGGTAAGCCCGATTCCGAAACCACGCGAATATGCCGCCGGGACCAGCCCCAGCGTGAGCAGCATCGCCGCAAGCGCGCCCAGCGCCGCCCGCAAGCTCAGCTGCCCGATCCGGATACACGTCGCCAGCCAGAAGCAGAGGATCAGCAGCGCGCCGAGCAGCAGCTTGGCCACCGGCCCGATATCGTCACCCATCTGCCACGTCTTTGCCGGCAGCCGATCCAGCCCATGTCGCTCGAATGCGATCAACAGTCCCGGCAGGAACACCGCCGTTGCCCAGCCGAACAGCCACGCCGGCCCGCTGCACTTGAGATCGCTCAGCCGCATCTTTGCCCCCTATTTCGCGGGAGGCTAACCTGAAATGCGGCGGCCGTCAGTCCTTCTTGAGGTTCTTCGCTCCGCCCGCGAGGATCGCCGCCGTCGCCTCATGCGCGCCGCGATAGGCTTCCTGGAACTCGGCGCTCCAATATTTGAGCCGATCGAGCGGGATCGGTTCGCCGCTGACGGCGCAGACGACATGGGTGCCCGGACGGATCACGTCGAAATCGGACGCGTCGTAATGGAGTTCGGCGATAGGAGACATGCAGCCCATCTAGGGGCTGATGGCCTGTACGCCAATGCTCAGCGCGCCAGCACGCCGTCGATCCAGCGATCCACCACCGCCGTGGCAGGATAGTTCAGGTCACCAAGCTGCCGATTGATCTGCATATGGCCGCGCAACCCGCGCCCCTCAAAACCCTGCACCGTCACCCGTGCCCCCGCCGCCTTGAGCACACGCCCCAGCGCTTCGGACTGGCGGGTGCCGTCCTCGCGCTGCACATGGAGGATCAGGAAGTCCCGTGCATTGGGTGCCGCAGCCTGCAGCGTCGGCGACAATGCCCGCTGGCGCGCCGGATCGCTGCCGAACGCCGCCTGATAGGTCTTGCCCATCACCCGCGGCCCCTCGTCCATCTGGCGCGGCACGTCATAGGCGGCGCCGTCGAGCAGCACGACGCCGGCGATCCGGTCGAGCCCCCAGCCCGCCTTTTGCAGGTAACGCGGATCGGTGGCGACCAGCGCCGCGAGATGCGCACCGGCGCTATGTCCCATCACCACCACCCTGCCGGGATCAAAGCCAAGCGCACGGGCATGCTGCACCAGATATGCCAGCCCATCGGCGACATCCTGCGCCTGCTGCTCCACGGTCGCACCGGGCACCAGCCGATAGTTGATGCTGGCGAAGGCGAATCCGCGCCCGGTGAAATGCGCCACCTTCTCCGCGCCCGTGGCATTGCCCTTGTCACCGCGCTTCCAGCCGCCACCATGGATGAACACCACCAGCGGCGCATCGGTCTTCGAGCCCCTGTAGAAATCGAGCTTCTGCAGCTCCGCCGCGCCATAGGCGATCTCGCGGGCAGGCACCGATTGCGAAAGCGCGGGCCCAGCGGCGAGTAGCAACAGGGGAAACAGGAAAAGGGACTTTCGCATCGGGCACCTCGGATCGAACCAAATCGACCTGTCTAACGGTGCGCCCCGCGAAACCCTTCGGTCCCGCACGAGATTTCAGGCGCGCAGGATCAGCAGGTTGCCCAGGATCACCAGCGCGCAGACCCACATCAGGATCGCCTTGGTCCGGTCGGCACGGAACTGCCTCCACCCGCCCCATACGAGCAGGCCCATCGCGATCACCGCGATACTCAGCCAGAGTGGTTCGAGCGCCGGGTTCAGCATCAGCGGACGAGCAGCCAGATCACCAGCGCTATCGCCCCGATCACACCGCTGAAAAGCGCGATCATCTTCAGGTCGCCGCGATAGATGATCCGCAGCAGGCCCCAGAGGAAATAGCCGAGCCCGCGCGCGCCGACGCTCATCACATTGGCGATCACGGCTCCGAAGCGGTTGGACACGGGGTCAGTCTTTCCCGGCAAGGACTTGGGCATAGGCATCGGGATCGGCATTGCCGCCGGAAAGGATCACGAGCAAGCCCGGCTTCACATCGACCTTGCCCGCCAGCAATGCCGCCAGTGCCACCGCGCCGCCCGGCTCCACCACCACGCGCAGCTTCGCCGCCGCCCAGCGCTGCGCTGTCCGGATCTCGGCCTCACTAACGGCAAGACCGGTGGCGCCGCGCCGCGACAGCACGTCGAAGGTCAGCGGCGAGACGCGCGTGGTCTGCAGCGCGTCACAAGCGGTCGGCGGAGGATTTTCGCCCACCGGTTCGATCCAGCCCGCCTCCAGGCTGCGGGTCATGTCGTCCCAGCCCTCGGGCTCGACCACGATGATCTCGGAATCGGGCAGCGCCAGCGCCAGGCCAGCCGCCAGCCCGCCACCGCCGCACGGCACGATGACATTGGCGGGATCGGGCAGCCGCGCCTCGACGATCTGGGTCATCGCCTCGATGCCGGCACTCCCCTGCCCCTCGATGATCCAGGGATCGTCGAAGCTCGGCACCAGGGTGGCACCCCGCGCATGGGCAAGATGCGCGGCGATCTTCTCGCGGCTCTCGGTCATCCGGTCATAGGAGACCACTTCGGCCCCCATCGCCAGCGTCGCGTCCCGCTTCACCTTCGGCGCGTCGGCCGGCATCACGATCACCGCCGGGATACCCAGCTTCTTCGCCGCCCAGGCGACGCCCTGGGCATGGTTTCCGGAGGAAAAGGCGACCACGCCCTTCTCGCGCGCATCATCATCCAATGCGCTCAGTCGATGCCATGCGCCGCGGATCTTGAACGCGCCGATCGGCTGCAGGCACTCAGCCTTGAAGCACACCGGCACGCCCCGAATTTCCTGAACGAACAAAGGGGTTTGCGGCAGGATCCCAGCAACCTTGGCAGCGGCATCCCGGACCCCGGCCCGCGTTGGCTGTCGCACAATCGTCACACTTCACCCCCGCCGTAAAAATCCGGACGCGCGAATCGCTTTACACACCGGACCAACGTCCTTATGTGCCGCTCTCCCGCTGCCCCATGGGACTTCCAACCGCAAGGCAGCAATTGTCAACGATCGCCGTAAGGCACTTGGAGGTCCCTTGAGTTGCACCAGCATCATCGCGCGCTGGGGTTAGCACCCCTTTCGACCGCCGGCATCAACGTCACCGGCATCGACATCGCTAAGCAGGGTCCGGTTCAGCCGGTCACGCTCGTCCGTCCGCATGCTGCGGCACGGGCCGCACGGTTCTTCGTCGAGAAGTTCCCGGGCAAGGCCATGTATGCGGTAAAGGCGAACCCTTCGCCCGAACTGCTGCAGATCCTGTGGGAAAACGGCATCACCACCTATGATGTGGCGTCGATCGGCGAAGTTCGCCTGGTCGCCCGCACGCTGCCCGAAGCCACGCTCTGCTTCATGCATCCGGTCAAGGCCGAGGAAGCGATCGAAGAGGCGTATTTCACCCATGGCGTCCGTACCTTCTCGCTCGACAGCCTTGAGGAGCTGGAGAAGATCGTCCGCGCCACCAGCCGCGACGGCGTGACCGCGAGCGACCTGACGCTCTGCGTGCGCCTGCGCGTCTCGTCGGACCATTCGAAGCTGAGCCTCGCGTCGAAGTTCGGCGCCGGCCCGGGTGAAGCCGCCAAGCTGCTATTCGAGACCCGCCAGGTCGCCGACGCGCTGGGCATCTGCTTCCATGTCGGGTCGCAGGCGATGTCGCCGGAAGCCTATTCGAACGCGATGGAGCGCGTGCGCCAGGCGATCGTCGAGTCGGCGGTCACCGTGGACGTGATCGACGTCGGCGGCGGCTTCCCCTCGGTCTATCCGGGCATGACCCCGCCGCCGCTCGAAGCCTATTTCGAGACGATCCACCGCGCGTTCGAGAGCTTGCCGATCTCCTATTCGGCCGAGCTCTGGGCCGAGCCGGGCCGTGCGCTGTGCGCCGAGTACAGCTCGATCGTGGTGCGCGTGGAGCGTCGCCGCGGCGCGGAGCTGTACATCAACGACGGCGCCTATGGCGCGCTGTTCGACGCCGCGCATATCGACTGGAAGTTCCCGGTCGAGCTGCTGCGCGAACCGGAATCGAACGCCAAGGACGTCGAGTTCAGCTTCTACGGCCCGACCTGCGACGATCTCGATTACATGAAGGGTCCGTTCCTTCTGCCGGCGGATACCCGCGCGGGCGACTATTTCGAGATCGGCATGCTCGGCGCCTATGGCTCGGCGATGCGCACCGCGTTCAACGGCTTCGGCACCGACGCGACCGTTGTCGTGGCGGACGAACCGATGGCCTCGATGTATGTCGAGCTCGCGGAACGCCAGCCGGCGTGGAACGTCGTCAAGCTGTAACGCAACACACGCTACTACCACGTCGCCCCGGCCTTGAGCCGGGGTCCCGCTGCCTTTACAGGCGTCGATAAGCGGGACCCCGGCTCAGGGCCGGGGTGACGAATGCTTTGGGTTTCCGCGTCCCCTTTTCGAAATGACGGCGGCCAAGAAAGATGGGAGCAACCCCATGACGGACACCAACACGCTCAACAAGCAGGCGAGCGCCAACGCCCCGATCAACGACACCCGCAAGGCGGAGCTGCTGTCGAAGCAGGTCAAGCACATCGACATCACGTCGTTCGATGCGCGCCCGATCGTCGATGCGATGGCCGATATGAGCTTCACCAGCCGCGACCTCGGCCGCGCCACCAAGATCTACAACGAGATGCTGGCCGACAAGGACTGCACCGTCGTCCTGGTGATCGCCGGTTCGACCTCGGCCGGCGGCTGCATGGACCTCTATGCGGAGCTGGTGCGCAACAACATGGTCGACGTGATCGTCGCCACCGGCGCCACCATCGTTGACATGGATTTCTTCGAGGGCCTCGGCCACAAGCACTATCAGGCGCTCGAGATCCCCGACGACGACACGCTGCGCTCGCTTTACATCGACCGCATCTACGACACGTACATCGACGAGGAAGCGCTCCAGAACGTCGACCACACGATCTTCGAGATCGCCGAGACGCTCGAGCCCAAGGCCTATTCGAGCCGCGCGTTCATCCGCGAGATGGGCAAGTATCTCGTCGAGAACGGCAAGAAGGACAACAGCCTGGTCAAGCTCGCCTATGAGCATGACGTGCCGATCTTCTGCCCGGCGTTCGTCGACTCGTCGGCCGGCTTCGGCCTGGTCAAGCACCAGGTGGACCGCGCCAAGGAAGGCAAGCCCTACCTGCTGCTCGACGCGATCGCCGACTTCCGCGAACTGACCGAGATCAAGATCCAGGCGGGCACCACCGGCCTGCTGATGATCGGCGGCGGCGTGCCGAAGAACTTCATCCAGGACACCGTCGTCTGCGCCGAGATCCTCGGCCATGACGATGTCGAGGTGCACAAGTACGCCGTGCAGATCACCGTCGCCGACGTGCGTGACGGCGCCTGCTCGTCCTCGACCCTCCAGGAAGCCGCCTCGTGGGGCAAGGTCAACACCGGCATCGAGCAGATGGTGTTCGCGGAAGCGGGCTCGGTCATGCCGCTGCTGGCGTCGGACGCCTATCACCGCGGCCACTGGCGCGAGCGCGTGAAGCGCGGCTGGGCGAAGCTGTTCGCCTGATCCTTTCCGCGGATCGCAACAAAACAGGGCGGCCGGGACATCCCCGGCCGCCCTTTTTCTTTTGCCGGCGAGCGAAGGGTCGGAAGGCTCAAGCCGCGATCAACCTGTCCCACGCCGGGAATAGTGGAGCCCGTGCCTTGCCAACCAACCGCGCGCTGCAACATGGGGGCATCAATCGGGTTGCAGTCTCATGGTTGACGTATCAGTGAGAGTTGAATGCCCCGTCTGACCGAAGCGACCGCAGCCAAGCGGCGCATGCACATCCTCCAGGCCGCCGCGCACTGCCTTTTCGAACGCGGCCTGCTCGCCACTTCGGTGGATGATGTCTGCGCGCAGGCCGGGATCAGCAAGGGTGCCTTCTACAGCCACTTCCCGAGCCGCGAGGCGCTGATCCACGCAGTGACCGACATGCTCTCCGCCGAGCTTGGCCCGGTGCACGACAACAGCATCGCCGCGCTCGCCGATTCCGTGTTCGAGCGCCAGATCGCCCCTGCCCTGCCCCCCGCCAATGCCCGTTTCGGCATCGAGATCACGGCCGCCAGCGCCAGTGACCTGGGGCTGCGCGAACGCAACACCGCCAATCTCGAGCGCCTGCGCATGGCGATCGAAACCGCGGTGCACAGCCTGGTCGCCGCCGGCAAGGCGCGCGCCGATGCCGATGCGGAAGCAGTGGGCTGGCTCACCCAGGCGCATGTGATGGGCGTGCTCTGCCGCAACGCCGTCTGGCCCGCGCAGGACGAGGCGGCGCTCCGCCGCGCGACGCACCTGCTGTTCGAAAGCCTGCTCGCTCCGGTTTAGTTGCGTTCCCGGAAGGTTTCCGGCAGCCTCCCCGCACAACGCAGTGGAGGGGGACTGCAATGCACAGCGAAATTCTCGTGCCAGTGGTGGCGCTTGTCGCCTGGACCCTGGTGATGCTGGCCTGGATGCTGGTCCTGCGCATCCCCGCGATGAGCAAGGCTGGCGTCGATCTCGGCAAGCTGATCGGCTCCAAGGGCTCGGATGCGGACAAGATCCTGCCCGCCGAAGCGCAGTGGAAGGCCCACAACTACAACCATCTCCACGAGCAGCCGACCCTGTTCTACGCCACCGCGCTCACGCTCGCGCTGCTCGATCGGGGCGAGGGCATCAACCTGTGGCTTGCCTGGGCCTATGTGATCCTTCGCATCGCCCACAGCCTGGTGCAGGCGACCTTCAACAAGGTTTCGACGCGCTTCGCGCTGTTCCTGCTCTCCACCCTGGCGCTGGCGGCGCTGACCCTGCACGCCGGCATCGCGATCGTGATGGATCACTCTGCCCCTACCCCGATCGAGACAACGGCGATGGTGGTGGATCGCTAGGCTTGGCCAGCACCGTCACCCTGAACTTGTTTAAGGGGCAACCTTCCGCGGGCGACACCGTCGCTGGTCGCACCTTGGATGCTGAAACAAGTTCAGCATGACGGGAGCAACTAGGCGAATAGCCTACTCAGGCTGCGCTCAAGCATCAGCAACTGCCACAGCGTCCGGCCATGCTCGGCACGGCCTGCCTTATGGTCCGCCGCCAGCCGCTCGATCGCATGCAGGTCGAACCAGCCTGTGCTCTGGAGCAGCTTCGAGCGCCCCAGCCCCGCAGCTTCATCCGCCAGCGCCTTGCGGAACCAGGCGCTGATCGGGGTCACAAAGCCCATCTTGGGCCGGTAGAGCACGTCCTTGGGCAGATAGGGCTCCAGCGCCTTCTTCATCAGCCACTTGCCTTGCCCTGCCCGGATCCGCAGCGATGGCGGCAGCGTCGCCATGAACTGGACCAGCCGATAATCGAGCAAGGGCTCGCGCGCTTCCAGGCTCACCGCCATGCTGGCGCGATCGACCTTGGTCAGGATGTCGCCCGGCAGCCAGTGCTGGATATCGGCATATTGCGCCCGGTCGAGCCCATCGCGCGCCGGCGCCTGGCGCATCGTGTCGGTATAGCGCTGTTCGGCGGTATGCCCGGCCAGCGCCTTCTTCATTGCGTCGCTGTAGAGCGCGGCCCGCAGTGCCGGCCCGGTAACACCCACTGCCTTGGGATAGGCCTGCTCGCCATTCTCGGCGAGCGCCAGGAAGGTGGTCTTGGCGCGAAACGGCCGCGGCGCCCAGTCGGCCTTGGGATAGAGCCGCCCCAACGTGCCGAACAGGCTGGTGCGCAGCTCCTGCGGCAGCAGCCCCCGCATCCGCTCCTCAGCCGCGAAGAACTTGTAGCGGCGATACCCCGCCAGCGCCTCGTCCGCTCCATCGCCCGACAGCGCCACGGTCACGCTCTCGCGCGCCAGCTCGCACACCCGGTAGGTCGGCAGCGCCGAGGCATCGGCAAAGGGCTCGTCGAACGCATGGACCAGCGTGTCGATCAGTGCGAAATCGTCCGACGCGACCTTGCGCGCCTGGTGCGCGGTGGCGAAGCGCTCCGCGACCATCTGCGCATAGGCGGTCTCGTCATGGTCGGCCTCGTCGAAGCCGATCGTGCAGGTCTTCACCGCCGTCTTGCTCGCCTCGGCCATCAGCGCGACGACCGCCGAGCTGTCGACGCCGCCCGAGAGGAACGCCCCCAGGGGCACGTCGGCAATCATCCGCGAGCGCACCGCGCTGCGCATCATGTCGAGCAGTTCGGCCTCGAGATCACGGACCTTGCCGGTTGCGCGCTTCGAGAAGTCGATATCCCACCAGCGCTGCGGCGCCGGCACCGGCTTGCCGCGTTCGAGCAGCAGGAAATGCCCGGCGGGCAACTTCTTCACGCCGCTCAGGATCGAGGCGTCGTCGGGCACGTAGCCGAGTCCCAGATAATCCTCGACCGCCTTGAAATCGGGCGTGCGGCGGAACAGCGGATGCGCCAGTAGCCCCTTCAGCTCCGAGGCAAAGGCCACCGCCCCGTCCGACAGCTCTGCGTAGTGGAGCGGCTTCACGCCGAACCGGTCGCGGGCCAGGAACAGGCTCTGCGTCCGGGCGTCGTAGAGCGCGAAGGCAAACATGCCGTTCAGTCGCTCCAGCATCCGCGGCCCCCAGGCGCGCCAGCCGTGCAGCAGCACCTCGGTATCGCTGTCGGTGGCGAAGCGCGCGCCCTTGGCTTCCAGCTCGGCGCGGACCTCCTGGAAATTGTAGATCTCGCCATTGTAGGTGACGACCACGCCCTGGTCCGGCGTCGCCATCGGCTGCACGCCGCCTTCCAGATCGATGATTGCCAGGCGCCGATGCCCCAGCCCCACGCCGGCAGTGACCCACACGCCCGATCCGTCCGGCCCGCGATGCACCAGCGCATCGGTCATCTGCACGATGCGCGCGGGGTCCACAGGCTTGGCCAGCGCGGGATAGTAAAGGCCGGCGATGCCGCACATTCAGCGAAGATTCCTCATTTCACTCCCCTCCCTGGAAGGGAGGGGTCGGGGGTGGGTCCTTGCACACGATACGGTGACGCCATCACGCGGCCACCGTATCGCCAAGACGCCACCCACCCCTAGCCCCTCCCTTGCAGGGAGGGGAATAGCACGGGTGGAAGCCAAGGAAATCAGCGCGTGCCCGTCATGCGATCGGCCAGCCCCTCCACCGGCCCCATCGCACCCAGGAAATCCTGGATAGCAGCGTGTGCGCCATTCTCACTGCCCTGCTCGGCCGAGAGCAGTACCGCCACGCCGGACTGGTTGCCGCCGAGCAGCTTGGTCTTGAGCGTCTCCAGCTTCACCCGCTTCTCGCTGCCGGTCAGCACGCCGCCGATCCGATACCAGGTGACGACCTCGCGCTCGACGCGCCCCGGCCCGGTCATCCGCAGCGCGGCGCCGCGGCGTACCGGCCCGAGGTCCTCGATCTTCACCCAGCGGTCATTCTCACGGATCGCACCGATGCCGAAACCGACCAGCTCGCGCCCCTCATGCTGGGTCGCATAGACCGCCACCGCCAGATCGACGCTGCGGCCATTGTCGTCGGCATAGCGCCCGATCAGCATGTGATCGGCGGCCGGGAAATTGGGCGACCAGGCCGCGCGTGTCGCCGGCGGCACGCGGTGCCAGCCCGGCACGTCGGGCAAGGCGATCTGCGCGGGCAGCTTCGAGGCGCGCGCGTCGTTGAGGCTCGACCAGCCGAGGAACAGGCTCGCCACCAGCAGCACCAGCACAGCCGCGATCGGCGCATCCACCCGGCGGCTCGGCACCGTCTGCAACTTGGCCGGATCGAACCAGCGCGCATCGGGATCGCGATCGAACCATTTCCAGCCGATCGCCAACACCGCGGCCATCACCAGCGCGAAGAATACCCAGCCATAGACGATATGGTCGAAGCCGGTCGCCGCCGCCACGGAGGTCCACCATGCCGCATAGATCGTCCCGAAGGCGCGCAGCCCATTGGCAAGGATCGGCACGACGACCGCCGCAACCATGAATGCCGCGCGCTTTCGCCACGAGACGTAGCAGACATTCGCCACCAGCACGCCGAACGCGATCATCGCGATCACGAACTTGGCGCCCGAGCACGCCTCGGCCACTTCGAAATAGCCGTTGGACGTGGTGATCAGCACCCCGTCCACACTCGCCGGGACCCCGAATGCGTGGAGCATCGGCATGATCATCGTGATCGTGATGTCCTGCAACGGCCCTTCCATGAAGTCACCGAACGGCACCAGGAACGCCATGTAGCAAAGCGGGAAAAGCACGGCGCGAGACACGTTCGGCCCCAGCACGCTCACCACCGCCCCCTGCAGCATCAGCACGAGCCCCGCATGACGGAACAGCGCGACGCCCGCGGCATCGCCGACCATCCAGCCGAGCCCGCCGCACGCGACGATTGCCAGCCCGGGCCACCAACCTTGCGGCACGACTTCGCTTAGCTCCAGCCGGCGCTGCCATACCAGCCAGGCGATCACCGGGGTGATGAACAGGCAATGCCCGAAGGTCGTGTTGGTCCAGTAGATCGTTGCCAGATCGGCGGAGTCGCGGTGGAAGATCGCCAGCAGCGCGACCCATACGGCGCCGAGGATGGCGGCATGCCGCTTCCAGCGCGCGTCGAAGCTGGCTGTGGCGGGCATGGGAGCCTGCGCAGGGATCGCTACATCAGCCATCACCAAACCTCGGCATCGCGACCCCAATCCCGTCATCCCCGCGAAGGCGGGGATCCAGGGTTACTTCGCGCATCGCTTTGGGCTCTGGATCCCCGCCTTCGCGGGGATGACGGAAGAAGGAAATCACGCCGCCCGCCGCGGCTTCTTGGGCACGTCGGTCACGCGGGCCACGCGTTCTTCCTTGGCCGGGCGCAACGGCTGGCCGAGCACTTCGTCGAGCGGGCTCAGCCGCGCTTCCCAGCTGTATCGATCGATCACCCGCTGGCGCGCCGCCTCGCCCAGTTCGGTCGCCTTGCGCCGGTTGGAGAGCAGCCGCGTCACATGTTCGGCCATCTCGCCCACGGTGGCGCCGACCAGGATGGTGCCGCCATGGTCGATGCCGGTCGCGGCGGCCTCGCTGGCCACCACCGGCCGTGCCATCGCCATGCCTTCCAGCACCTTGTTCTGGATGCCCCGCGCCAGCTTGAGCGGCGCCACGACTACCGCCGCCTGCGCCAGCCAGCCGCGCACGTCCGGCACTTCGCCGATCACCGCGACACCCGGATGCTTGCCCAACGCCTTCACCGCGTCGGTCGGGTTGCGGCCGACGATGATGAAGCGGGCATCGGGATGGACCAGGCGGATATGCGGCAGGATCGTCTCGACGAACCAGGTCACGCCCTCAATATTCGGGCGATAGTCCATCTGCCCGGTGAAGACGATCGTCGATCCCATCACATCGACGCGCTTGAAGGTCGATGCGGGGTCGAAATACTCGGTGTCGATGCCGTTCTCGAGCACATGGACGCGATCGGCGCCAGTGCGCTGGCGGAACAGCTCCGCCTCCGCCTCGCTGACGAACAGGTTCGCGTCGGCGCGCTGCGCGATCGCCTTCTCATGCGCGAGCAGCATCCGCGCCTCGCGGCCGAGCATCCAGCGCATCGGCCCCTTGGAGCTCTTCGCATAAGCCGCGAACTTCGCCGAATCCATGTCGACGAAATCCATGATCACGCGCTGGCGCGGCCGCGGCGGCAGATACTGCGCCATCTGGCTGGAGAAGACGTAGATCGTGTCAATCCGGTGCCGCTGAAGGATATTCTCCACCGACTGGCGCAGCGCATCATTGTCGAACGCCGTGAGCGACACCGGGCGGTGCTGCATCAGCGCCTGTAAGCCCGCGACCATCTGCGACTTGGCACGCCACACGATCGAGCGGTTGCCCGTATATTTGGTCAGCCCGCCCTTCTGCTTCAGATCGGCAGGATCGTCGGCAAAGGCGATCAAATGCACCCGCTGCTTCGTCGACAGGTATTTGAGGACGTGGAAGCCGCGGATCTTGTCACCACGGTCGGGGGGATAAGGCACGCGGTGTGCCAGGAACAGGATATCGCCCATCAGCCAAGGCCCTTCGCGATCAGCGGACCCGCGCGATTGGCGATCCACAGGGGCAGCTTGCTCCAGACGCGCACCTGCAGCGAATATTTCGGGTTCACCGGGCTCGCGTCGCGCGGCTTGGCGCCCTCGGCGATGCGGTCGTAATAGGTCAGCGGCTTCGGCTCGAAGCCCCAGTTCTTCTTGAACGCCGCCGGGCCGGTCCCGGTCTTCGAACGGCCGAAGTCGAAACGCTGGCAGCCGCGTTCGCGGGCATGGCGCATCAGCTCGAAATACATGCGGTCATTGGCGCGCAGGCCGCGCGCCGCGCGCGTGCCGCCGCCCCAATAGGGGTAGACCGTCCCCTTCCAGTAAAGGCTCAAAACGCTCGCCACTGCCACCCCGCCATGGCGGACTATAAGCACGTCCGCCGAATTGCCAAATTCCCGCAAAACCTCGGAAAAAAGACTCAGGGGAAATACGGGCGTGCCGAGGTTGCGGACCGATTCGGCATAGACGGCATAATGAGCGGCGATGTCGTCGGGATTACAGCCGATCGATATCTCCAGATCGTTCTCCAGCGCCTTGCGCACTTCGGCGCGCTGCTTGCGCGGGATGGCGAGCAGCTCGGCATCATCGTCCGCGGCCAGGTCGCGCACGAAACCCAGGTAGCGCGTGTCGTCCACGCTCCATTCCGGCCCGGGCAGCGGCCCGCCGCGCACTTCCATCACCGGGCATTTCCGCTTCTGCGCCAGCGTCCAGGCCGCGTCCGCCATCTGCGAGACCAGCCGCGCGTCATGCGTCAGGATGCCTCCGCCCACGCCGAACCCGGCCGAGGCGAGCACCTTGCCGAAGATCGGCGAATAGATTTCGGTCAGCGGCATCACGCCGGCCAGGTCGCCCTTGGCGTTCTCGGCGATCAGATAGTGGCTCTTCTGCCCGCAGCCCCGTGCCACCCCGATGCTCCAGGCAGGCAGATGGAAGGGTGTACCCTCGGGATGATCGTGGACGAACGCACCGATCCGCGCGCGCTCGATCTCGTCGCCCAGGTCCGCGATGCGCAGAGACACCGGCTTGGCGAGCAAGGGCGCGTTCACTTGGCGCACTCCGCCTTCAGCTTCTCCGCCTCGCGTGCGGCGACTGCGTCCATCCGGCCCCATTCATGCCCCGCGATCAGCGTTTCGAGCTTGCCCGCCATTGCGCCCAACCGGCTGTAGTGGCGCAGCTTCGACTTGAACGGCGCATCCTGCACGCGCGGCTGGCCCGGGTCGATCTCCCAGGGATGAAAGTAGAAGATCGCGGGACGAGCCGCGTCATTGGCGGCGCGCACCGCGCGATAGGTCACTTCGCCGGGCAGCAGCCGGAAGAAGCCGCCGCCGGTGGTCACCTCGCGACCGAAGAAGCTCGCCAGCGTGATCGGCACCTCGATCAGTTCGGCGCCCGGCACCGGCCAGAAGGCGCCGCGCGGCGCATCGTGCCAGCCATAATGGTCATGCTTCACCGGCGCGACGCTCGAAGAATAGGCATAGCCTTCCTCGGCCAGCACCTCGTGGGCCCAGGGCGTGCGGCGATCGATCGAGAAGCTCGGCGCGCGGTATCCGGTCACGCTCGAGCCGCTCGCATCCTCGAGCGCCTTGCGCGCCCGGCCGATATCGGCGCGGAACTGCTCGGGATCGAGGGTGAAGACGCGGGCATGATCCCAGCCATGGCTGGCGACCTCGTGCCCCGCTTCGGCGATGCGGCGGATCAGCGCCGGATAGCGTTCCGCCACCCAGCCCAGCGTGAAGAAAGTCGCCTTGACCCCGCCCGCATCGAACAGCGCCAGCACCTTGTCGGTGTTCGCTTCCACCCGGTGCTCGAGCGAATCCCAGTCGTCGCGCGCGATCGTGTTCTCGAAGGCGCCGACCTGGAACCAGTCCTCGACATCGACCGAGAGCGCGTTGACCACCATCGCGATCAGGCCACGTTCCCGCGCACGGCCGACAGGTCAGGGCGGCGGCCCTGCGCATCGCCCTGCTCGACCCAGTCGACCAGCAGACCCAGCACGCGGCGCAGCGCCTCGTCCTGGTCGCGCAGCTGCGCCTCCAGGTCGGTGATCCGGCGCTGGAGCGTGTCGTCGGCAACCGGCGCCACCGGAGCCGGTGCCGTGAAGACCGGGCGCAGCGGCACCGGGTCGGTGGGATGCGGCGGCGGCACCGGCGCACCCATCCCCATCGGCGCGACATCGGTCAGCTCATAGGGTTCCGGCTCGGCCACCGGCGCAACCGGCGGGGAGGCGAAGGCCTCGACCGGCGGCGGCGCGAAGGCAGCCGGCGTCGCGATCGGCGCCGGGCGATAGGTGGAGAGCGGCGTATCCTGGTTGAGGTCGGCGATCACCGCCGCCAGCTCGTTCGCGCCGAACGTCTCCATCTCCTCGACCGCACCGAACAGCAGCACGCGGCTGGCGAGCTGGTTGATCCGGCGCGGCGAGCCGCCCGACCAGCGATGGATCGCCGCCACCGCGTCATTGGTGAAGCGCGGCTTGCCGCGCCAGCCGACACAGGACAGGCGGTGGATCAGGTAGGGCTCGACTTCGTCGGCCTGCATCGGATCGAGATGATGCATCGCGATCACGCGCTGGCGCAGCTGCTCGAGCCGCGGATCGCTGAGGGTCACGCGGAACTCCGGCTGGCCGAGCAGGAAGATCTGCAGCAGCGGATAGCCGCCGGCCTGGAAGTTGGAGAGCATGCGCAGCTCCTCCAGGCTCTCGATCGGCAGCGACTGCGCCTCGTCGACCACGACGAGCGTTCGCCGCCCGGTACGCGCCACCGCATGCAGCCCGCGCTCGATCTCGCCCAGCATCTCGGCCTTGTTCAGCCCCGAGCTGTCGATCCCCAGCCCCTGGCAGACGAAGCGCAGCAGGTCCTCGGGGCGCAGCTGGGTCGAGACGATCTTGATGACATTCAGCCGCTCGCGGTCGATCTCACCGAGCAGGTGACCCATCAGCGTGGTCTTGCCCACGCCGGGATCGCCGGTGATCACGACAAAGCCTTCGCCCTGACTCAGCCCATAGCCGAGATAGGCCATCGCCTTGCGGTGCGTCGCCGTGTCGAACCAGAATTTCGGATCGGGGGTCAGCTGGAAGGGCCGGCCGGTCAATCCATAGTGATCGTCGTACATGTTCCCGTCCCGACCCTTAGAAGCCGTAGCGCAGGCCCAGCAGCGCCTGTGCGCTGGCCGAGCTTTCGCCATCCCGCTCGAACCCGAAGATGCCCGTCGAAAGCGTGGCACCGAGTCGTCCGAAGCGATGGGTATAGGCGGCATTCGCTCCCCAACCGTAAATGCCGTCGTTCCCCGGGATGTCGCTGTTGTAATAGCTGCCCAGCACGCTGCCCTGGAGCGAGCCGTTCGCGCCGACATCGGTCGAGGCGAAGAGCTGGCCATAGATGGTCGTGTCGCTGGTGCCGTTGGTGGTGAAGCCGGTGCCGCCGGTCGGCGCGATGAAGTCGCGCTTGGCATAGCCGCCGCCGATGCCGAAGCGGGTGCCGCCACGGCCCATCACCGCCACGCCGGTCACGCCGCGTGCGCGATAGGCGGAGGTGGTGGCGGAAGCGAGCACAGCGTTCATGCAGCCACCTGTCGCCGCGCTGGTCGTCCCGTAGATGCAGCCCTGGAACTGGTTACCGAACGGATCGGTACTGCTCGCGATGCTGGTCGGCAGGTTGGAGAGCCCGCCGTTCAGCTGCTGGCCGAAGGTCTGCACCGTGTCATAGACGCCGATCTGGATGCCGCTGCCCGGGGTCGGCTGGTAGCTGAGCGAGCCGGTATAGCTCATCGAGCCGTAACGCCGGCCCACGCGCGCCTCGAAGAAGGTGCGGCGGCTCGGCTTCCAGATCACGCCGGCATCCCAGAACACGCCGTCCAGGTCATAGGCGATGCGGCGCGGTGAGTTGGGATCGGTGCGGAAGCGCCCTGCCCCGTCGAGCACCGGCTGGCCGGCGCCGTTGAGCAGCGCGTCGCGCTGGCTGATCTTGATCTGCTCGTAGCCGACGCCGCCCGCGAGCGCGAGGCCGCGCATGATCGGCAGCACCACGTCGCCGCGGCCCCACTTCCCTTCGAAGCGCTGGTCGAGCTGGCCGGCGTCCTCGCGCGTGTACGAGCCGCTTACCGTGATGCCGACGGGCAGCACCGTGCCCGACTTCACGCCGACGCTGGCGGTCGCCACATGCACCTTTGAATCGTCATAGTAATCGAGCCGCGACTGGCCGGCGGCCAATCCGGTCGAACCCGGCGCTTCCACCTTCGTATAGCCGAAGCGGTAGGCACCGTTGACGAACATCGGCCCCAGATGCGTTGCGAGGTTCGGGCCGACATAGGCCGAGAAGACCTGTGCCGAGTTGCTGAAATTGCCGACATTGCTGGTCTGCACGTCACCGCGGACGTCCGAACGGGTGCGCGTGGCGATGCCGCCCGCCTCGATCGACAGGCCCGGCGCCACCGCCGCCTTCACGGTCGCGAGGCCGCTATGCGTGTGATCGTTGTTGAGCTTGTTCTGATAGTCGAACCGGTGCTCGTAGCGATAGCTCACCTGCACCTCGACGCGGCGGGACTGCACCTGCGCATCGATGCCGGCGCCAAGCGTCGAGTAGGTCAGCACGTCGCCGCCGTTCAGATCGGCCGCGACCACCTGGCTCGCTTCGACATAGGGCGTGATCCGGGCGCGCTGGGCGCTCGCCGGCGTGATGGCGGTGGCGGCCAGCAGCGCCGCACCGGTAACGACAAGCCGCTTCACCGGCTTTCCTCCCCATATTCGTAATAGCTGCCAAACCGGCGGCCGCCGGGCTGGAACGAGACGGAATTGAGCACGAGCTGGATATGCTCGCAGGCATCCAGCGTGTTGACAGCCTGGCGCAGGTCGCCCTCGCTGGTCTTGTCCGCGCGCACGACGAGCATCACCTGCCCGACATGCAGCGCCAGCACCGAAGCGGGCGACGCCGCGAGCGCGGGCGGCGAATCGAAGATCACAATGCGGCGCGGATTGGCCTCGGCCAGCCCGTCGATCACCGCACGCGCGCGATCACTGGCCAGCAGCTCGGTATCGCTGATCGAGCGGGCACCGGCCGGCAGCACCGAAAGCTGCGGCACATCGGTATCGATGATGCAGTCCTCGACATTGGCCACCGAACCGGCGAGCACATCGAGCAGACCCGGACCGTTCGGCAGGCCAAGCCGCGGCAGCACGTCAGGCTTCGGGAAATCGGCATCGACCAGCAGCACCTCGACGTCACGCTCGGTCGCCATCGAGAGCGCAAGGTTGATCGCGCAGAAGGTCTTGCCCTCGTTCGGCTGGGCCGAGCAGACCAGGATCATCCGGGCGCGGTCGGCGGCCTTGACGGTATCCTTGGCGGCAACGGCGCGCGCGGTGAGCAGCAACTGGCGCTTCACCATGCGGAATTCTTCCGCCAGCGGCGTGATCGGCCCACCGGGGATCAGCATCCCGCCCTGTTCGAGAACGCCCCGATCGATCGAGGCGACGCGATCGCGCGTACGGGCGGTCGAAATCTGCGGCTCGGAGACCGCGCTCTCGGCATTTGCGTCTGCGCCCCGGCGAAGGCCGGGGCCCAGGATCACGGGCGACTCGCTGCCGGGCTCGGGACCCCGGCTTTCGCCGGGGACCGGCTGTGCCTGGAGCACTGGCTCGGGAGCAACAACAACGGGCCCAGCAACCGGCGCAGGCGCGGGCGCCACGACCGGAGCCGGCACAAGAACAGGAGCCTCAACTCGCGGCTGCGGCGCAGGCGCGGGCGATGGAGCCTCTGCACGCGGCGCCTCAACCCGCGGCTTCGGCGCAGCCTTGGAAACCGGTGCGGGTGGCACGTCCTCGATCGGCGCGGGCGCATAATGGAAGCCCTGCGCGGCGCGCTCGAGCAACGATCCCTTCAGGCGGCGGGGCGTATGGTCATTCATCTCAGGCTCCCATGCCCCGCTGAAGGAACTCGACCCCGATCAGCCCGACATAGGCAACGCCGAGCGCTGCGACGCCGCCTGCGAACAGGGTCAGCTTCTTGCGGCGCATCGCGGTCTGCGCCGCGGTCACCACTTCGCCGATCGATCCGATCACCGGCATGCCGCTCGCCTTTTCCAGCTTGGCGGCGGTCGGGAAGGTCGCGGTCAGCTTGCCCAGCGCAAACGCGAAGGCCACGCCCGCGCCCAGCCCGGCGATCAGCACGCCGGTCAGCAACAACGGACGATTGGGCGAGGTCGGCGCGCGCGGCTGGGTCGGCGGATCGACGACGTTGAACTTGTCGGCGTCGGCGACATTCTGCGCCTGGCTCGAAATCTTCATCTGCTCGCGCTGGGCGAGCAGCTGGTCATATTGGGTCTTGAGCACCTGGTACTGGCGCTCGATCTCGCCCTGCTCGGCCGCGACGCCCGGCGCTTCCGCCATCTTGGCGCTCAGCGCGTTCAGATCGCCTTCGATCTGCGCCTTGCGCTGGACGAGCGCGGCAACCGTCGCCTGCTTGTCCGCCCGCATCGACTGCAGGCCGATATAGACCGGATTGGAAGCCCCCGCCGACGCACCACTCACCACCGGCTCGCGCGAAGCGGCGGACTGCGCCGCCGCCAGCTGGTTCTTGAGCGCGATCATGTCCGGATGGCTATCGGTATAGCCCTTGGCCCGCGCATCGGCGATCTGGCCCTGGATCGCCTGCAGCCGCGCCCGTGCCGGCCCGGCGACCGCGCCGCCGCCCGAACCCGCGATGTTCGCCGGCGTGCCCGCCATTTGGGCATTGACCACGTTGAGACCCGATTGCGCCGCCGCCAGGTCGCCCTGGATCTGCGCCAGCTGCGTCCGCGCGGCCGAGACGCGATCCTCGATCGATCCCGTGCCCGGCAGCGAGCCGAGGAACTTCGCCTGGAAGTCGGCACGCTTGCTGTCCGCGTCCTGCAGCTGCTTCTGCCGCTCGGCGAGCTGCTGGTCCATGAAGTCGAGCGACTGGCTCGACTGGTCGCGATTGTCGGAAAGGTTGGTCTCGACGAAGATGTCGATCAGCTTCTGGGCGATCTGCTTGGCGAGCTTGCCGCTCTGCGTCGTCACCGTGATCTCGAACAGATTGTCCTGCTGCGCGGTCAGCTTGATCGCCGCCTGCAGCCCGGCCACGCGGTCCGCCACGTCGCGGTCGGTCGCCACCGTCCGCGCCAGGTCGGTGCCACGCACCACCTTCTCCAGGTTCACTGCGCTGGTCAGCGTCTGGCGGATCCGGTCAAGGTCCTTCTGCTGGTTGAGCGCGGTCGTCCCGTCGGTCGGGATGATCTGGCGCAGCTGCACGAAGATGCGCGCGCGCGATTCATATTTGTTCGGCATCTGCGACACGACCAGCCAGCCGGCCAGGCAGATGCACCACGCCACCGCCAGCGCAATCCAGCGCCGTTGCCAGACCGCGTGCAGTGCGCCGCGCAGTTCTTCGTAGAGGTTCCCCACCCGCGCTACCTCAGAACATGCTCTTGGGAATGATGATCACGTCGCCCGGTTCGAGCTTGACGTTGGCCTTGATGTCGCCGCCCAGCAGGGCACCAAGGCGCAGCTTGTATTCGGTCTGCTTGCCGGTCTGCCGGTCGTAGCGCACCAGCCGCGCGCGATTGCCCGATGCGAACTCGCTGAGCCCGCCCACCGCGATCATCGCGTCGAGCGCGGTCATGTTGGCGCGATACGGGATCGAGGCTGGCTTCTCGGTCGCACCGACGACGCGGATCTGCTGGCTGTAGGTGCCGTTGAAATTCTCGACGATCACCGAGACGATCGGATCCTTGATATACTCGCTGAGCGCGTATTTCAGGTCGTCGGCGAGCATCGCGGGGGTCTTGCCCACCGCCGGCATGTCGCTGATCAGCGGCACGGTGATCCGGCCGTCGGGGCGCACCTGCACCTTCGAGGACAGCTCGGGGTTGCGCCACACGAATACCTGGAGCTGGTCCATCGGGCCGATGACATATTCCTCGCTCGGCACCTCGCGCTCCGCCACCGCGGCCGCGGGCGGCAGTTCCGGACGGCCCCCGCCGCCACCGCACGCGGCAAGCGCAGCCGCCATGCCGAGAGCCAGAACAGTCCTGCCGAAACCGATGAAACGCATACCGAGCTCCTTTTCCTGCCGGGCCGAAAGCCGCCGACGTCTCGACAGCAACCCGCGCAGGATCAGGGTCAGCTATGCGCTTGAGAGGTAAATATCGGGTTAGGGGTCGGGCGTGCGCAATCGATTCATCCCGATTGCGCACGCGTTCCGGGGCGGGACAGCGATGCCGGTCGCAGCCAGGTCATCGCCAGTCGCCCCGTGCTGGCGGCTCGCGAGCCTGCCCGGCACCGCCGAATTATCGGGAGGAACCACATGAAGATTCGGCAATCGCTTTTCCACGCATCGCTGGCGATCACCATCGCCGCCTTTGCGGGGCAACCGGCGCATGCCCAGACCGCCACGCCCGGCTTCGGCACCGACAAGCGCGCGCCAAAGGGAACCCCCTTCACGCTGCCGGCCGGCATCGAGCTCGCTGGCCCGCTGTTCCCCGCCGATGACGACGGCAATTGCCCCAGGGCGCGGACGGCAACCGTCGGCAGCGGCCTCATGGTCCGGCGCTGCGTGCCGGTCCGCAACCGCACCGGCGCCCCCGTCACCGTGATTTTCCCCGCCGGCCTGGTCATCGTCAGCGCATCGGAAGGCTTCCAGAACGGCCTGCTGGTCGAGCAGCAGGTACTGAGGATCCCGCCGACCACCAATGGCGGTCCCGGCCGCCTGCTCGACGAGAAGGGCAAGCCGACCGACATCGTCAATATCCCGCTGCACGTCTATTGCCTCAACAAGGACCGCGAAATTCCCGAGGGCGGCGGCCAATATGCGTTCGGGCCGGTCAGCCAGCATGCCGGCCTTGCCGAGCTCTACGCCTTCACGGCGGACAAGGATTTCAAGGGCGACGGCCAGCGCGTCGAGGTGCTGCAGGAAGTGGTCTGGGAGGTCATCAGGACCGGACGCTTCACTGCCAAGGATCGCGCAGACCTCCTGCGCGGCTATGTCGCCGACGCATAGGAGCCGCGCCGCGGTATCGCGGAACCAATCACGCGGACGGGCGTTATCGGACCGAGTGTGTTGCTATCACGCAACACCGCGAAAACCCGCTTTTGCCTTCGCCAAGCTTTCCTTTGTACCAATTCCCATCAGATTGGTGTGAATTCTGCTCACCATAAGAAAAGGTGGGCCATCACATGCGTTTCCGTACATCCTCGCTCCTCGCCATCGCCACCACGCTGGCGGTCGCCGCCCCTCCCGCCTTCGCGCAGGACACCACGCCCACCGCGGAACCGCAGGCCGAACCGGCAGCGCCGGCCGAAGACACCCAGATCGTCGTCACCGGCACCCGCGCTCAGGGCCGTTCGCGGCTCGACACCGCCTCGCCGGTCGATGTGCTGAGCGGCACCGCGCTGCGCAACCAGGGTACGACCGAGCTTGGCGCGGCGCTGTCCACAGTCGCGCCCTCGATCGACTTCCCGCGCCCCTCGGCGGTCGACGGCACCGACGCGATCCGCCCCGCCACGCTGCGCGGCCTCTCGCCGGACCAGACGCTCGTCCTGATCAACGGCGTGCGCGCCAATGCCTCGGCACTGCTCAACATCAACGGCTCGGTTGGCCGCGGCTCGGCCGCCGTCGATCTCAACACCATTCCCGCCACCGCGCTCGAGCGGATCGAAGTGCTGCGTGACGGCGCCTCGGCCCAGTACGGCTCGGACGCGATCGCCGGCGTGATCAACGTGCGCCTGCGCGAGGCCCGCTCGGGCGGCGGCGTCACCGCCACCTATGGCTTCTACGCCACCGACATCGACACTGCTCGCGGCAGCCGCTCGGTCACCGGCGAGCCGACCTTCACCGCTTCGGCCTGGCAGGGCCTCGGCTTCGGCAATGACGGCTATGTCACCCTCTCGGGCGAATATACCAAGCGCGAGCCGACCAACCGCGCCGACTTCGATCCGCGCGTCACCCCCACCCGCGTCACCGGCCGCTTCGGCGATCCCGAGGTCGAGCAGTATACCGGCTATATCAACGCCGGCACCGGCATCGGCGACAACTGGAAGCTCTATGGCTGGTTCGGCTATCAGGACCGCGACAGCCGCAGCGCCGCCTTCCCCCGCCTCGCCAGCGCCGCCACCGCGGTCTCGGGCATCTACCCGAACGGCTTCCTGCCGATCATCAACACCAAGTCGACCAACGCCAACGGCGCGCTCGGCCTCAAGGGCGACCTGGCCGGCTGGAACGTCGACCTCAACGTCGCGTACGGCCGCAACAAGATCGCCTATTACACCCGCAACTCCGCGAACTACGCGTACGGCAACGCCTCGCCGACCAATTTCTACGACGGCGCGCTGATCTATGACCAGTGGGTCGCCGGGCTCGACGTGTCGCGCAGCTTCGACGTGTTCCAGTCGCTCAATGTCGCCTTCGGCGTCGAAGGCCGCCGCGAGGGCTTCAAGATCACCCCGGGCGAGCAGGCCTCCTATGGCTACCCGACGGGCGTCACCACCGGCACCCCGGGCGCGCAGGGCTTTGGCGGCTTCTCGCCGGCCAATGCGATCGAGCGCGGCCGCAAGAACGTGTCGGGCTATATCGACCTCGAAGCCCAGGTCACCGACAAGTTCCTGGTCGGCCTCGCCGGCCGCGCCGAGCACTATACCGATTTCGGCGACACCGGCACCGGCAAGGTCTCGCTGCGCTATGACGTCACGCCCTGGTTCGCGCTGCGCGGCACTGCCTCCACCGGCTTCCGCGCGCCGAGCCTCCAGCAGCAATACTTCACCTCGGTCGCCTCGGTGATCCAGAACGGCAACCCGATCCTCACCGGCACCTTCCCGTCGGTCAGCCCGGTCGCCACCGCACTCGGCGGCCTGCCGCTCGAGCCGGAGCGCTCGACCAACCTGTCGCTCGGCACCGTGATCCGCTCGGGCGGGTTCGACCTCACCGTCGACGCCTATCAGATCCGCCTGCGCAACCAGCTCGCGCTGTCGGAGAACATCGCATCGAGCTTCAGCCCCCAGGTCGCCACGCTGCTCGCGCCCTACAACGTCTCGGCCGCGCGCTTCTTCATCAATGGCCTGCGCTCGCGCGTCCGCGGCGTCGATGTCGTCGCACACTACAAGCTGCGCGCCGACGATGCCGGCACCTTCGACTTCACCCTGGCCGGCAATTTCAACCAGACGAAACTCGACCGCAGCTCGATCCCGACCTCGACCGGCGCGATCAACCCGGCGCCGACCCTGTTCGCCCGCAGCCGCATCTACTCGATCGAGCAGGGCACGCCGGGCGAGAAGCTCACCGGCACGATCGACTGGTCGCTCGACAAGCTCGCGATCACCGCGCGCGCCAGCTATTACGGCAACGTCATCCAGCCGGGCACCACGCCGGCGGCGGACATCTACACCGGCAAGCACACGATCGCCGACCTCGAGCTGCGCTACCAGGCACTCAAGGGCGCCCAGTTCGCGCTCGGCGTGAACAACCTGTTCGACGAATATCCCGACTACACGATCGCCGCGAACAACAGCACCGGCGTGGTCGGCTTCCCCTATTACTCGCCCTTCGGCTTCGGCGGACGCTACATCTACGCCCGCATCGGCCTGAGCTGGTAACCGCCTTTCCCTGCCTGGGAGCGGCGATCCCCCGCCGCTCCCATTTTTCTTCTTACGGATTCGACGAACCCCGCTGGCTTCCCGAAACGGCGGGTACGGCCGCTGTCACAGGGACACCTAGATCATAGGTAACATCGAAGCGGCGATCGGCTTCGCGGTGCCAGGTCAGACTGGGTGGATGCGACGGCCCTGAGCCGTCGTCATATATCTTGCAGCCATCCCGACGGCACATCCATGCGGTGCCGCCAGGTGACGTGAATCCGACGGTAATACGCTTTGCTTCCGGCAGCAGATATGCCGCCGGCCTGACCTCATCCGGTCCCAATTGCAGAGGTATTCGCGACGCGTGAACATTTCCCACAAGGATCAATGTCAGACCGTCCGTCTCGCGAGATATCGCCATCAGCCGTTCCGCCATCACGACATTACGGTCCCGGGCGTCCGATCCATCTGCTGCCTTGTCGAAGGCACGTAGCGCGGCGACTTTGTGCTCCTTGTGCAGCACTCGCAGACGTTCGAGCATGCGCAAAAAGGCCACGCTGGTAAAACCCGCCTGATCCTTGAAATGCCATTCCGGTGCCGACAACAACGCCGCCTTGGCGCGTTCCCCGCCATCGGAGTCCAACCACGCGTTCAGGATGGGCTGTGTTTCCACCGGCCATTCTATCACGACTGTGATCGGCCCTCGCTTCACCGCCGCCAGACACACGAGGTTCGCAAAGGCATCAGGCATCTCGTTGGTGCCATGCATCTCTCCGAAAAATACCCAGCGCGTTTCGGGCGAAGCCCAAAGCGTATCTGTATTCTCCAGCGGCGTGCAGGCTGACATCGCCAACGCAGTTGCCACCAACATGGCGATCATAAGCAGCGAACCTTCGATCTACTTGCTCTTCCTTTGCACCACATAGGTCAAACCTACAAATACCGCATCCACCACGTCCCGCTCGCCCGCTTCACGCCGCCGAACCACCGGCACGCGAACCAGCACGGCACCGCCACCACCGCCGCCAGCAGCCACAGGCTCGCGACATTGGGCAGCGTCGCCAGCCCATCCGCCCCAGTAGCCAGCGCCGCGATCCGGTTGATCGCGTGGAGCAGATAGAGGTGCAGGATGTAGAAGAACAACGGCGCCGCCCCGAACACCGCCAGCACCGCGACCGGCCGCGCAGGCAACCTCTCCAGCGCCGCCAGCAGCAACGCACCGACACCCAAAGTCAGCAGCAGGAAGTCGGCCGAAGGCGGGTATTTGGTCAGGTTGAGGAAGCCCATGACCGTATGCAGCCCGTCGCTGCCCACCTGCCACGGCGTCGGGTCGCCATAGACGTTCACCGCCCGCAGCAAGACAAATCCGAGCAGCGCCACCGCCCCGCTCACCACCAGCGTCCGCAGCCGCCAGCCCTGCTCCACGCCCCGCGCAAACCACGGTCCGATCGCGTAACCCAGCGCGATCACCCCGATCCACGGCAGCAGCGGATAGGAGGTGCGCACATCGCCGCCCCAGGGCAGCTGCAGCAGCGTGCGCTCGTGCAGCACCGACCACAGCATATGCAGCGGCTCACCCGGCGCGACATGCACCCCGTCCAAAAGGTTATGCCCAAGCACGAGTACAAGCCCCACCGTGATCAGCGCCCATCGCGGCAAATGCGCCAGCGCCGCCAGTGCCAGCATCGAAAGCCCGATCACCCAGATCACCTGCAGGAAGAACCGGTCCGGCAGCAGCTCGAAGCTCCAGGCGAAGCTCACCACCGTCAGCTCCAGCGCCACCAGGAACAGCCCACGCTTCCACAGGAAGTCCGAAGCCGCCCGCGCCCCGCCGCGCGGCGCCGCATAGAGCCACGCCCCTACCCCGGTCAGCAGCACGAAGATCGGCGCGCAGAGATGCGCCGACAGTCGGGTGAAGAACAGCGCCGGCGTGGTCGCCTCCACATCCATCGGGTCGCTCACCGGCACGTAGCGGAAGAAGAACTCGCGGGTGTGGTCGACCAGCATCAGCAGGATCACCAGCCCGCGCAGCGCATCGATCGACACGATCCGCGCGGGTTTCCCGGCTGCATGAGGAAATGTTTCGGCACCAGGCTTCAGGGTTGACAGCATCGGCTTCCTTTCGTCACATGCGATGTTACATCATCACCTGAAAGGCAAGCCCCTTGTTCCGACATCTTCCGGCGGCCGCGCTGCTTTCGCCGCTGCTCTTCTGCACCTTCCCCGCCTTTGCCGAGCCGGAAAAGGAGGAGCCTGTCGTCGAGGACGGCCAGGAGATCGTCGTGCTCGGCACCCGCCGCACCGGCGCCGATCCGACCCTTTCTTCGGGCCCGGTCACCGAGCGCATGTCGCAGTCGAGCCGCTCGATCGAGCGCGACCTGCTCGTCGCCGCCGGCACCTATCGCCTGTCAGACGCGCTCGAGCTGGTCAGCGGCGTCAGCAACCAGAACAACCGCGGCGGCTTCCTCGACAATTTCGCGATCCGGGGCTTCCTGGGCACCCCCGATGGCGGCGCCGAATATTATGTCGACGGCTTCCTCGCCAATCGCGGCATGGGCCCGCCCCGCGATCCCTCCACTGTCGAGCGGATCGAGCTGCTCAAGGGTCCGGCCGGCGCGCTGTTCGGCGACATCGATCCCGGCGGCCGGGTCAACATCGTCAGCAAGACGCCCGGCTTCACCCCCGCCGCAAGCGCGGTGCTCACCTATGGCTCGTTCAACACCCGCCGGGTCGAGCTTGACGCCAACATGCCGATCTCGCGCACCCTGGCCGGCCGCATCGTCGTGGCGGGGGAAGACAGCGATGGCTGGCGCGATCATGTCACACTCAGCCGCCGCACCGTCGCGCCTTCGCTCACCTGGCGCCCGAGCGACAGCTTCCGCCTCACCTATGTCGGCGAGATCACCCGCTTCGACGCACCCTTCGATCGCGGCATCCCGGCATTGAACGGCGATGCCAACGCCCTGCCCCGCTCCCGTTTCTATGGCGAGCCGAATGACGGCGTCACCCGCTTCCGCAATGAGCGCCACCAGCTCACGGCGCTCGCCGATCTCGGCGACAGCTGGAGCCTCAACGCCGGCATCGCCTGGCGCACCGGCTCGCTCAAGGGCTTCTCCTCCGATCAGTCGCGCCTGGTCGGCGGCACCACCCTCTGGCGCCAGCGTCGCTCACGCGATTTCGTGGTGGACGATCTCTCCGCCCGCATCGAGCTGTCGGGCCAGGCCGGCGCGCATCGCCTCAGCTTCGGCGCCAAGGGCTATGTCCTCGACTATGCCGAGCGCTGGATGCGTCGTAACCCGACCGCGGCCGCGCCCTATGCGATCGACATCTTCAACCCCGTCTATGGCGGCACTCCGCCGGTGCTGCTCCCCTTCACCAACAATCACGAGAAGCGCTGGTCCGGCACGCTCTATGCGCAGGATATGTGGGAGGTGAGCGACAGGCTCACGCTGACCGGCGGCGTCCGCCTCGACGCCTATCGCCAGCGCATCCACAACAACAACACCGGCGCCACCGGCCGCGCGGTCGACCAGCCGGTCAATTTCCGCGCGGGCGCCCGCTACAAGCTCGACGAGCGTTTCGCGCTGCATGCGAACTGGGGCGAAAGCTTCCTGCTGAATTCCGGCACCGATCGCTTCGGCCAGGGCTTCGCGCCCGAGCGCGGCAAGGGCTATGAGCTCGGCGTCACCGGCGCCTGGACCGGGATCGACCTCGCGGTCACCTGGTTCGACATCCGCAAGCAGGGCATCCTCACCAACGATCCCACCGATCCGAACTTCCTCGCCCCCGTCGGCAACCTGCGCAGCCGCGGGATCGAGGCGGATGCGTCGATCAGGCTCGCCCCGCACTGGCAGATCGTCGCCAACTATGCCTGGACGCATGCCCGCACCGACGACGCCAGCTTCGCCACCGATCGCGTGCTCGACGTGCCCGAGCATGCCGGCACGCTCTTCGTTCTCGGCCGCTTTCAGGATGCCGAGGGCCGCGGCCTCTCGCTCAGCGCCGGCGCCAGCTACATGGGCGACCGCGCCGGCGCGATCGACGGCAGCGGCCTGGTCCTGCCCGACTATGTGAAGGCCAAGGCGGCAGTCGAATACGCCTTCTCGCCGGCGCTCAGCCTGCGCCTGGAGGCCGACAACCTGTTCGACGCCCGCTACGCGCAAAGCTCGTACAGCCCGGTCTGGATCTTCCCCGGCGCGCCGCGCACCGTCCGCGCCTCGTTGCGGATCGCGCTCTGAACACCCTTGCCCCGGGGTGCGCCAGGCACCCCGGGATATGCAGAGCACCGCGCAAATATCTATGCCCGCACGAATTCCCCCACGGCGTCGGATAATGGTATTCCTGAAATTAATCCGAATACAATCCGAAATGGATTTATAATCATCATCAATTCCAAAGCACATCAATTCAACTAAACTTGTAGTCACTTCCAAACAACTTGCGAATCCGGTACGTTTTCCTTGCGACTCGACGTCGCTTTATACGGGAGACGGCTTATGGCAATTCCCAAGATACAGCGCGAAGCGCTGACTCTCGAACGACTCCACCTTCTGCTTGATCCGGGCCGGGTCTATTACCGTCCGGTCGTCTTCGACATTCTCGAAAGAGCCAATGCCGCGGAACTCAAGGCGCTGATCACCGGCGCGAAGGAGCTGAAGGCGGAGTACAAGGATCTCGACGGCATCATCCATGCCGCCGAAGGCGTGCTGCGAAAGGCTACCGCCAAGTGACCGGGGCGCGGACAAGCGAAACCCTGCCTGTCCGCTATTCCGGTCTCGACGACATAATGGGCCGCATCCCGGTCAGCGTGGTCTGGGAGATCACGCTGGCTTGTGATCTCGCCTGCCAGCATTGCGGCTCGCGCGCCGGCCGCCGCCGCCGCGACGAGCTCTCCACCGCCGAGGCGCTCGACCTGGTCGAGCAGATCGCCGAGCTCGGCGCGCGCAGCGTCGGGCTGATCGGCGGCGAGGCCTATCTCCGCAAGGACTGGCTCCAGATCATCGCCGCGATCCGCGCCACCGGCATGGAGTGCGACCTGCAGACCGGCGGGCGCAACCTCAGCGAGGATCGCGTCGCCCAGGCCGCCGCCGCCGGGCTCAACGCGGTCGGCATCTCGATCGACGGCATCGGCGCCACCCATGATCGCCTGCGCGGCGTGATCGGCTCGTTCGAGATGGCGCTGGCGGCGATGCGCCATGTCCGCGCGCACGGGCTGGAAGTCGGGGTGAACACCCAGATCAACGCCCTCACCCTCGCCCAGCTGCCCGAGCTGATGGACATCATCATCGAAGCCGGCTGCCGCAACTGGCAGCTGGCCATCACCACCGCGATGGGCAATGCCGCCGATCATCCGGAGATGCTGCTCCAGCCCTGGCAGATGCTCGAAGTGATGCCGCTGCTCGCCGATCTCGCCGCCAAGGGGCGCGAGCGCGGCCTCTTCCTCCAGCCCGCCAGCAATATCGGCTATTTCGGCCCGCACGAAAGCGCGCTGCGCAACGTGATGAACGAGGAGATCCATTTCCACGGCTGCAATGCCGGCGACACGGTGATGGGGATCGAAGCGGACGGCACGATCAAGTCCTGCCCCGGCCTGCCCAGCCCCTATGCCGGCGGCAATGTCCGCGAGCGCCGCCTGCGCGACATCTGGGAGAATGCCGAGCCGATGGCGTTCAACCGCCGCCGCACGCTCGACGATCTCTGGGGCTATTGCCGGGGCTGCTATTATGCCGAGACCTGCATGGCCGGCTGCACCTGGACCGCGCACGCGCTGATGGGCCGCGCCGGCAACAACCCGATGTGCCACCACCGCGCGCTCGACTTCCAGTCGCGCGGCCTGCGCGAGCGACTGGTCAAGGTGAAGGACGCCGAGGGCCGCTCCTTCGATCATGGCGAGTTCGAGATCGTCGTGGAGGCCCTTGCCGAAGTTCCGGTCCATGCCTGAACCCGGCCGCATCCCGGTGCCGCTGCGCCTCTGCCGCGGCTGCCAGCATTTCGTCCGCATCGAGAACGCCGCCTGCGACTTCTGCGGCGGCGACCTCGCCGCGCTGGAGGCGGCGCACCAGCTGCGCAGCGCCGAGGTGCAGGACATGATCGCCAGGCTGCAGGCGGCCCTCAGCGGCACCGCGTCCGCGCATTGACCTGCCGCCCGGCCGGCCTATCTTCCCCGCCATGCTGCACGATCTCCCCGTGGGCAGGGCCCTGCGCCGCTTCCGCATCCTCAACGGGATCAAGCAGGGTCATGTCGCCGAGCACCTGGCGGTGACCCAGGCCAGCGTGTCGCGCTGGGAAAGCGGCATGCACGAGCCCGAGCCGGCGATGCGCGAACGCATCCTCGCGATGATCGCCGCCAATGCCGGCAATGACGCCGACGCCGCGCTCAAGCGCCTGATCGAGACCTCGCGCGCGCCCGTCCACCTCGTCTGCGACGCCACCCACCGCCTGCTGGCCGCCTCGCCCGCCCGGACCCAGGGCTGGGGAAGCAGCGCCGATGCGTTCCTCAACCGCTCGCTCTGGTCCTTCGCGAGTCCCGAGATCATCGCCGCCGAGGAAAGCCTTGCCGATCGCGGCTGGTATGATCGCCCGTTCCAGCGGCTCGAGTTCCACACCGGCCATAACGACAGCGCGGTGATCGCGGTGCTGCCCAGCCTGATGCGCTGGGAGACGGTGCCGCTCGCCGACGGCCGGATCGGCCGCATCACCACCACGATCGCTTCCGACCCCGTATAATCTATTCGTGGCCATCGCCGGCGCCCGTCCCTAGCAGGGCGGCATGCGTACCCCCTGGCCCCGAATCCTGATCCTCTGGCTGGTCGGCATCCTCGCCGCCGCGCAGCTCGCCAAGATTTCCGCGATCGCGCCGATCCTGCGCGAGGGCTTCCACCTCTCGCTCCCCCAGATCGCCCTGCTGATCTCGCTGCTCGAAGTCGGTGGCGGGCTGTTCGGCTTCGTCGCCGGCCTCGGCCTCGCCCGCTTCGGCATGCGCGCCTTCCTGCTCGCCGGCGGTGCCACCCTCGCCGCCGCCAGCCTTGTCGAGGCGATCGCCCCCGGCCCCGCCCTCCTGTTCGCCGCCCGCGCGGTGGAAGGCGTCGGCTATCTGCTGATGGTCATCGTCTGCCCCACCGCGATCGCCGCCATTGCCACCGACGAGAGCCGCGGCCGCGCGCTCGCCTTGTGGAGCACTTTCGTCCCCGTCGGCCTCGCGCTCGGCAGCGCGGTCACTGCCTCGCTGGTCACGCTGGCGGGCCCGCGCGGGGTGATGCTCGCCTGGGCGGTGGCGCTTGCCGGCATCACCGTGCTGCTCACCCGCTTCCCCCTCCCCGGCGCCAGCGGCAGGCGGATCACCCTGCCCGCCCCCGCCGCCTGGGTCTCCACCTTTGCCTTCGGGCTCTACACGCTGTTCGTCTGCGCGCTGCTGATGCTGCTGCCGAGCTTCCTGGTCGAGCGCAGCGGCGCCCCGATCGAGCAGGTCGGGCTGGTCACCGCGCTCGCCTCGCTCGCCGCGCTGCCGGGCTCCGCCGCCGCGATGTGGCTGATGCGCGGCGGGCAGCTCGGCCGCCGGCGGATGATGCTGGTCTCCACCCTCGCCCTGCTCGCCACCCTGCCTTTGGTCTTCTGGCTCTACCAGGCCGGCGGCGCGAGCCTGACCACGAGCGCCATCCTCGCCATCGCCGCCACGCTGGTCAGCGGCCTCGTCCCGCCGCTGATGTTCGCCCGCCTGCCCGCCCAGTCCGGCGCGACCACGCCCGACGATCCCCGCATCGCCGCCGCCAACGGCCTCATCACCCAGTTCGGCGCCGGTGGCGCGCTGCTCGGGCCGCCGCTGGCCGGCATGGTCGTCGCCGTCTGGGGCTGGCCCGCGCTCGGGATCGCGATGATCGGGCTGGTGCTGGCGATGCTCGCCTGCCTGCTGCTCGCCGAAAGCCTCTGACCTGGTTTGACAAGCCGCACCCCGGCGGCCATCCTCGCAGCATGACCGCTCGCGCACCCATGCTGCGATACCGCGTCCATGCGGGACAGCTCCTGGCAGGCATCTAGCCCCGGGTTCTCCTCAGGCATGTCCCGGGAGGCCCGGGGCCAAGCAGCGCGCCGTCGTTAGGCGCCCCGGCGGTAAGGCCGCCTTTGCCTGGGAGTTCCAGAACATGAGCAAGACCCGCAAGGCGGCCAGCCGGCCGCCGATCGACATGATCGATTCCGAAGCCGAGCGCCTCGCCGGCCTGGCGCTCAGCGTCGCCCGCCGCTTCCCGGCGGTCAGTGCGCTGCTGCTGCGCGAAACCGAGCGCGCCCGCCTGCACAGCGCCGCCGCCATCTCGCCCGACACGGTGACGATGGGCGCCACGGTGGAGTTCGTCGACGACAGCAACGGCAAGCCCCGCACCGTCACCCTGGTCTATCCGCCGGATGCGGACATCGCCCAGGGCCGGATCTCGATCCTCACCCCTGTCGGTGCCGCCCTGATCGGCCTGCGCACCGGCCAGTCGATCCTCTGGCCCGACCGCTATCTCACGGTGCTGGGGGTGCAACGGGCCTGAAAATCCTGCCCTTCCCCCTGGTGGCAGGGGATAGACGAATATCGGGACACCCAAAGGCCGGCCCATTCACCCATCGGTTCCCCGGGGGGGGGGCCGGGGG